>JAYZAM010000079.1:0-5885 GCA_036339715.1 Pseudomonadota bacterium
AATCGGTTCTGGTGATGGCGCACGCACCTTCCCCATCGTTCTGGCCGTTCCGAATGAAGCGCAATCGAACCCGGTGCCGCTCCTGATCAGCCAAACCTTTTCCGATAATTGTTCCGTGTTCCCGAATGATCCGGTCACCGAATTTGGCGGCGCGGTCTGTGAGGGCACGAACATGACGGGCATGGTCGGTTTCCTAGCGACCAATATTTTCGGAACTTATATCGCGTATGCCCCAGTAGATCGCTACCTTGAAGCTGGGCTTGCCTATGCAAGTTTCCCAGGCTGGAGCTTCGTCCCGGACAGCGCTGCATCAGGCCCGGCCGTGATGGCGGAACTGGGCAGTGCGCCCGCCCCTACCAGCGCGCTGATGGCCTGGGCATTCGGATTTCATGCGGCGGCTGGCGTGCTCGGCGATGACAACCGGATCCGAAGCGATGCGATCACGGCAATGGGCCACTCCCGTTATGGCAAATCGGCACTGATCGCCTCAGGCTGGTCGGATCGGATCGCCGCGGCGATCGCGCACCAATCGGGATTTGGCGGTGGGTCATCCTCGCGATCCAAAACCGGGGAAACGCTATTGCGGATGGCAAATTCCTATCCGCATTGGCTACGCCCCGAGCTCGGCCCTGAGCTCGAAAACGGTTTGAACCTAACTTTGGATCAGCATTTCCTCCTCGCCCTGTCGGCGCCCAAGCCAATTTTTCTTGGAAATGGTCGTCGCGATGTCTGGTCTGATCCGAATTCATCCTTTGTCCTGGCACGGGCCGCGGACCGCGTTTACGAGACCCAAGGCGTCAATGGGCTCCCATCCAGCGCGAATATGCGTACATTCGATCCGGGCGCGGAGATCAGTTATTGGTTGCGCCCTGGGGGGCACAGTGTCGTCTCAGAGGATATCGACGCCTTTATCGCTTTCAAGACCGCGCACTTCGGAGACACCGAACCGCAAGAAACGTCTTTGCTTACAAGCCAATAATATCTAGCCTGCCCGCAAAATACTGCTCGGGAGGCACACTATGGAAGCACCATCACCAGACTTTAGCGCAATGATTACGGCCCTTTTGGATGGCCGAGTTGCAGATCTTCAGGCCTTTTTAACCCCCGTCCTACTGCTGGTTTGCTGGACCTTGATCGTCTGGCTTTGGATGTATGCGACCCGGATTCCAGCTATGCAAAAGGCCAAGATCGATCCAGATACGGCGCGGCATCCAGGCACCTATGCCGATAAGCTGCCGGCAAATGTGCGCGCCGTGGCAGACAATTACAATCACCTACATGAGCAACCGACAATCTTCTATGCGCTGATGCTTTTTGCCGGCCTGACCGGCGGCGGGGACAGTCTGATGATGTATCTAGGTTATGCCTATGTCGGCATTCGCGTGCTGCACTCGCTGGTACAAGTCCTGTCGCCGAAAGTCGCGCTACGGTTTCTGGTTTTCTCGCTCGGCTCAATCGTCTTGTTCGTAATGGCGGGAAAGGAAGTTATTCGGGTCTTCCTGTAAACCGCGTTCCGGTTTAGAGGCGGGGCATGGCCACAATACCTCAGTCCCGCCTCGAACAAGTCATTGAACGCTTCGATGAAGTCGAAGCGCGTATGGGTGCAACAACTGACAGCGACGAAATCGTCGCCTTGTCGCGCGAGCACGCGGAACTCAAACCCGTCGTCGAGGCCGCGCGAGAGTTGATTGGCATGCGCGAAGGCCTGATTGAGGCCGAAGCCATGGCCAAGGGCGAGGATGCCGAAATGGCAGAGCTCGCTCAAGAAGAGATCAACGATCTAAAAGAGCGCATCCCGGAAGCTGAAGATAAGATGCAGCTTCTATTGCTGCCCAAAGATGCTGACGATAAGGCCAATATCGTACTGGAAGTCCGGGCTGGAACAGGCGGTGACGAGGCCGCTTTATTCGCGGGCGATCTATTCCGTATGTATTCGCGCTATGCGCAGCTGCAGGGCTGGAAAGTGGACGTTCAGAGCGCTTCAGAAGGTGATGTTGGCGGCTATAAGGAAGTTATCGCGAATGTCGAAGGCGATGGGGTCTATGGTCGCCTGAAATGGGAGTCAGGCGTGCACCGGGTGCAACGCGTTCCTGCTACGGAGACACAGGGCCGCGTCCACACATCTGCGGCATCCGTCGCGGTTCTACCGGCCCCAGAAGACGTCGAAATCGAAATTCGAACGGAAGATATTCGTATCGATACGATGCGCGCCTCGGGGTCTGGTGGGCAGCACGTTAACACCACCGACTCTGCGGTCCGTATCACCCACTTGCCGACCGGCATCGTCGCCACGAGCTCTGAAAAATCGCAACATGTGAACCGCGACAAGGCGATGCAGCAATTGAAAATCCGGCTCTACGAAAGAGAAAAGCAGGCCCGCGATGCCGAACGCGCTGAAGCGCGTGCTTCTCAGGTCGGGTCCGGTGACCGATCCGAAAAGATCAGGACCTATAATTATCCTGAAAACCGCGTCACCGACCACCGCATCGGGCTGACTTTATATGCGCTGGATAAAATCATCGCGGGTGACAAGCTTGAAGATGTTGTGAGCGCCCTGATGACGGAAGATCAGGCCCGGCGTCTGGCCGCTATGGAAGAGGCGTGACCAGAGCCGTCACCGAAGCTGACATTCGCGCCGCAGGTCAAACTTTGACGGATGTCGGGATAGAGAACGGCCTTCAGGAAGCGCGCTGGATATACGCGCATTTGCTCGAGCAAGACGATCCACCGCACCTGACCGCGTTCATGAACCTGATAGAACGTCGCCGTCTGCGCCAACCTTTACAGCATGTGCTTGGATCCTGGGCTTTCTTTTATCTTCACCTCAAAACTGATTCGCGGGCCCTGATCCCGCGCGCCGATACTGAGCCTGTCATCGAATTGGCGCTTCAGCGATTGGGACTGACTGTATTTCCACCGGAGCGCTCCAATAGGGCCATAACGATTGCAGATCTCGGCACGGGCAGTGGCGCCATCCTCGCGACGCTCCTCACGCGGTTTCCCAAGGCTTCGGGTATTGCCGTTGAAGCGAATGGACAGGCCCTCAGTCTTGCCAAAGAAAACTTCGCCGCGCTCGGGCTTCTGTCTCGGACTGAGCTGGTTGGCCACTCCTGGACGGACTGGACCGGATGGAGCCAGTGCGATCTGATCATCTCCAATCCGCCATATATCAAACGGGACGTGATCTCGACGCTCGCACCAGAAGTGCGCAAACATGATCCTCTGGACGCGCTAGATGGCGGCATAGACGGACTGGATGCCTATCGCGAAATCATTGCTTTGGCGCAAATTCATATGCGGCAGGGTGCCGAGCTGGTGTTCGAGATTGGGTTCGATCAGAAAGACGATGTCTCGGCACTCTTGCTTGCATCCGGGTTTCAGAATCTGGAGCACATGCAAGACCTTGGCGGTCACGATCGCGGAATCGCGGCCACAAAATCTTAGCAGAAACCCCCTTGGCGAATCCGAAATGCCACGCTACGTAAAGGCCCAAGGTCAGTGACAAGGGGGCTACCTTTCCGACCTTGAGCTAGCGCGAAAATGCAGAACTCGTTCAAATCTCGCGTGTAAACCGTCCGAAAATCGGACTTTGAAGATCAGGAATTGCCTATGGCCATGCAGCGCAAGCGCCGTCGCCGCTCGGGTGGGAACAATAACAACAATCCGAATCCAAACCGTCACTATGAGAGTAACGGACCAGATGTGCGTATTCGCGGATCTGCGCAGCAAATCCTGGACAAATATCTACAATATGCCCGAGACGCTCAGACATCAGGCGATCGGGTAAAAGCTGAAGCGCTATTCCAGCATGCCGAGCACTATGCGCGGATCGTCGCTGTCTTCGAAAAACAAAAAGAAGAAGCACGGCTTGAGCGTGAAGCGCGCGAAGCCGCGCGTGCCGAGGAACGCGCTCAGCGCGACGCGGAGCGAGCAGCTCGGGGTGAAACCGACGGCGACGCGGATTTGATCTCCGAAGATGGTGAAGCGCCTGCTGACACCGCTGAGGCGAGTGCAGCGGACGGCGAAAGCGAGCCAAAACCGCGCCGCCGCAACCGCAAGCCAAAAGCCGACGAGCTAGCGGTCGTAGACGCCGATGAATCTGACGAAGCGGCACCGGTCGCCGAGGCCTCAGAAGCCGCTTCAGAAGATAAGCCCAAACGTCGTCGCACCTACTCCCGGAAAAAAGAAGCAAGTGCTGAAGAATCTGATGGCGTTATGAAAACGTTGGCACGCGGCGCAGACGAAATCGTCGCTGAAGCGGAATAGGTTTAAATCATACTCGCATCGGTCGGCAGACCGAACAGCAATCGACCCGTCAATTCCCAAGTTGCGGGAGCCGTGACGATGTGCTGCGTCATGGCGTGTGCATCGCGAAAGCGACGTTGTAAATCGCTGGCCTCAAACAAGGCTGCACCACCCCCTAAATCATAGCAGGTCCGCGTTATTTCCGCTCCTGTGCGCACCATATGAGTACAAGCCATTCGAAGTGCCGCTCGGCGCTCGACAGGAATTTCAGCGCTGTGCTGCGCAATCTCCCAGGTCAGATCAATTTCATTATGCAAATAAGCCCGCGCCGCTCTGAACTGCGCCATCATCCGGGCGATCTCTGTTTGCACTGTAGCGCGCTCACCGAGCGTTTTGCGCGACCCCTGACTCTTCTTGACGCTGCCAAGATCAATAAAGGCCTGAAGCGCCCCTTTTGCATTGCCCATCGCCGTGGCCGCGACACCCAAGCTGAGCAGCCCGAATGCTGGAAATTTGTAGAGCGCGCCATCGACATAGGGTTTGTCAGCAACCAGGCTGACCGACCGAGATTTCGGGACACGTATATTCTCAACCGCAAGATCACCCGAGCCGGTGCCCTTAAGCCCCATGACGTGCCAGGTATCTATCAACTCGGCGTCTTCGGCCGGAAAAACCATCATTCGAGTATCGGGGCGCCCGCTTGGCAACAAACGTAATTCGCCGTCCTCAAAGACCATGCACCCGCCACACAACCAGGTACAATTGGCCGATCCAGACCCCCATTGCCAGCGTCCACTGACAATATAATCATCGCCGTCGACGATGGCTTTTCCCATCGGAGCAAAGACGCCGCCCGTTATAATGTCAGGGTCATTGTATACGGTTTGTGCTGTTGGTGGCTCCATGTAAGCGGCGTTCATGGCAGTGGTCGCGCCGATCATGACGCACCAGCCTGCACTGGCATTTGCCTCAGCCACCGCTTCAACCGCATCAACAATCTGACGCGGAGAACATTCCAATCCGCCATATGCTGCCGGGGTGACCATTCGGAACAGGCCGGCCTGCGCAATTTTTGCGGCGAGATCTGCTGGCAGTCTCCGAACCTCTTCCATTTCCTGTGCACGGCTTGCAAGCTCGGACTGCAATGCCCGTGCAGCCTCCAGGGTCGGGTGGTTCGGTTCGATCGTCATCCCGGCAGCCTGCCTCAAATGCAATCGAAAGCCAAGAATTGCTTTTGCCAATTGCCGTTGCCGTTAGCGCGCCTATGTCTGGCCAAAGGAATTCTTGGAGACATACGCATGACTTATATCCTCATTCATCACACCGGTTGCGGATCCTCTAAAAAGGGTCTCGCCCTCTTGCAGGAAAATGGAATTGAACCTGAAGTGCGCAAATATATGAAGGCTGGTGCGCGCCTTTCCATCGATGAACTTAAAGACATCGCCGAGAAGATGGGAGGTGTGTCGCCACGCGAGTTCCTGCGCGACAAAGATGCCGTAAAATTCGAACTGCCGGAAACCGCAAGTGATGAAGAGGTATTTTCGGCGATGGTCGAGAACCCTCGATTGATCCAGCGCCCGATTGGGATCAATGGCGATAAAGCGGTGTTGGGTCGGCCGAACGACAAATTACTGGAAATC
>JAYZAM010000080.1:0-10751 GCA_036339715.1 Pseudomonadota bacterium
TTAATGAAACTGATTACAATAATTGCCAATGACAAAAGAACCTGCCCCAAAGCGCAAACGGCTTCAGCCTGAAGAGCGCAAAAACCAGATCCTTGATGTGGCGGCCGCGCTCATCCGCGAACACGGCGTCTCCGCCCTGAATATGGACCGCCTTGGCCGCGAAGCGGGCGTATCAAAACCGCTTGTATACAATTATTTCCCGAACCGGACCGATCTTCTGAAAAGTCTCCTTTTGCGAGAAGTCAGACGCTATCATCATGACAGTGCGGATATCGCAGCGGCAACAGGCACATTGGAGGACCTTGTCCGCGCCACATCTCGGAAGATGCTGGAATATGTCAGCGAATTCGGGATCGTCATTCAACAATTAATGCTGGAACCGGAAGTGGCAGATGTTCTGGAAGAAGTCGAAACCCATTATCAGAGCCAGCACGCAGACTATCTTTCCAAACGGGTTCAACAGGAATTTGGCATCGAACTCCACGTCGCCCGAGCGGCCATCGAAATCGGTCTCGGCATGTCAACGGCCGGAGGCGCTTACCTTGAAAAACACAATGCCGACATGGCTTTCGTAGAGGACATGTTGACAGCTATGATCATGGGCAGCCTTGAGCGGTCCGCCGCGAGATCTAAAGCTGGCAAGATCCGTATGCCCGGCAAGCCCGTGGCGACCGCCGCAGAGTAGTGCCTACCCCCGGCTGTAATTTTCCTCGAACGCGCGTTCGAGGTCGTTAAGGAACTGATGGCCCGAAAGGTTCTCGACCGAAAAACTCGCGCTGCGCGGAGCAATCTCAATACACTCAAACACGTTGCCGTCCGGATCACGGCCATAAAACAGAGCGCCGAACCCGTTTCGAACAATCGGACCGTGAAGCTCGACACCATCATCGTCCAGCCGGTCATAAACTGCCGAGACATCCTTCACCTCAAGGCAGATATGGTTCCAGCCCAGTGTGCGGACATCGCTTCGCTCTGCCGGCATGGTCACTGGGTTTGAATATTGCCAAAATTCCAGAGTGGCATTGTTTAGCTTGATCCAGGCGCCTTCAAAGACAATGCCCTCAACGCCTGCGACGCGATCGAAAGCCTTATGCGGACCAAACTTTCGACGGTCGTGAGAGTCTACGCCGGTCAGGTATTCGTAAAAGGCCAGAAGGCGATCCATATCATGTGTGACAAAAGCTGTGTGCGCATACCAGGGTTCTTTGCGATAGGCTGGCCCCCAGGGGACGCCTTCCAGTTCCATGATATTGGCCTCCGGGTCACGGATATAAGCGTAGAGCGCACCGGTCCCCATGCTGGACGGGCGCGCATGCGAGCGCCCTCCCGCGGCCATACACTGATCAAACAGGGTCTCGACGTCCACGGCCTGAATACAGATATGTCGAATGCCCGCTTCAAAGACAGCGGGATCCAAAACACGCTCTGGACGCTCGGCATACTCGAAGAGTTCCATATAGCCCGTGGCGCCGCGCATCAGGGCAACTTTTGCCGTAGCGTGGTCCACGTCGAGAAGTCTGCGCGAAGCGGCGTCGTCTTCCACACTGAACCTGGCCGCGACCTCGAAGCCCAGATTCGTCTCATAATGCTCAATCGCTCGGTCGAGATTGCCTACGGAGAGCCCGGTATGATGCAGACCCAATATCATATTATGATCACTCATCCTGCAGGGGCCTCCAGACCAATAGTTTGAGCATCAATCTGGTCGCGAATTTCCTTGTGGCGTTCCGCTGTGAGGGAATACCTGATGGTCAACCACGCCGCGATCATGACCAGGACGCCCGGAATGATGCTGTAACATAGCGACAAGGGTAAGAGTTTTTCAGGATCGGTTTCGCCGTCAGAATTATACTCGAAGATGCCAAGGATCACGAGCGGCAGGGATGCACCGAGCGCGAAGCCAATCTTCTGGACCATCGCCGCCATGGCATAGAACAGGCCTTGCTGGCGGTCCTGAGATTTCAAGGTGTCGATATCCGAAGCGTCTGCGATCATCGCCGGCGGCAGCATCAGCACCGGACCGTAGCATGCCCCCTTAATGACAAAGAGCGCGATGAACGCGAGATCGTCACCCTCACCAAGGAGGAACATCGCTGCATTGGTCACCGCGATGATGATGAAAGCCAGCGTCAGCGCACGGTGCTTCTGGATCTTCTGTGCGAGCCATAGCCAGAACGGCACCATCACCAGCGCGGCAATGAAATAATAGAAATAGACCGCGCCGATATTGGTAACGCCGACGACGTCTCGCGCAAAAAAGAGCGTAATAGTCTGCCGGAAGACCTCGCCGATCGTGGCGATCAGAAGAATGACGGCAATCCGACCAAACGGACCATTCTGGGTGAGCACCCTTGCGGCTGCCTTGATGCTGAAAGGCGCTTTCCTGGGCGGTGGTGGTGGCTCTGGTACGGCAAAGAAGACGATCGCCGCGGCGATCGGGAGCGCGATCAGAATGAAGGTTGAAAGCTCATACATCACATCGGCGCTATTGGCGCCGTCGCGAGAGAGCACGTAAGCCGGAATTAGCGTTGAGATGATCAGCCCGCAAATATCGAAAAAACGCGCCGATGAGGTAATTCGCGTGCGGGTATTATAGTCACCCGATAGCTCCGCACCCCATGCTGCATAAGGCACAAGCAATAGCGTATAGCCGAAATAGACGAGCGAGACCGCGCCGAGGAAATAGATGATGTTCGCACCAGGCTGCGGACGAAACAGCAGGAACACGCCCGCCATCATCACGATTGTTCCAAGGATCAGCCAAATCCTGCGACGCCCAATCTTCGGACGCCAGCGATCGCTGAGGACACCGACCAGCGGGTCGGTAATAAAATCCGAAAGCCGGGCGAGCAAAAACGCAACACCGATGAGGCCGAGGCTGAGATCCAATTGCCCGGCATAGAGCGGCGCGAGATAGATCGCGACAGGAAGTCCGATCGTCCCCACAGGAAGATTCAGACTGCCATAGGCCAGAATTGACCTGACGGGTAATGGCTTGCTCATTCTTCCTCCCGCTGCGCTCTTTGTCTGGCGCGTTTTGTCGGATTAGTTTGTGGTTCCGCTAGTTGGTGCCTGGTACTCGAGACGCAGTCCCCGCGCCCTGTGCCGCCTGAAGCCCGGCCAGTAAGTCACGCCCGCCTCCGCCATTGGAGCGAACGTGTCGGGAGCCTCATTGTTCACAAGCGGCCATACGCCATCGGAGGCGCGCTCGGTCTCGACGGTCAGATAGTGCCGTGCCGTGTCGTCGCTTTTTAGGGTCGCATCGAGAAACGCCGTCAGGAAATGCTGCTGAGTGGCGGCAACCGCTTCGCCGCGCCACACGGCATCGCGCGTTCCGATCGCCCCGTAAGGGTATTCGTCCGCCGCCGCCGGCACCGGCGCTGGTGTAATGCCATGGCCCGCGGCTTCGAACGTAAGATGGTATTTCTCCTGCGAACCGGCTTCCTGATAGATTCGCTTTGGACCGGTCTCATAACCAGCAATCGCATCTAGCTCTCCCGAAATGACGAAGCGCGGCGCGGTAAGCGAAGCCAGCGCATTGTTGGAGAAAAGCGCCGCATCGTCTTGCGCTCCCCAAGGCGCAATCAGAACCATCGCATCTAGATTTTCAAAAGTGACGTCGATCGGGTCTTCAGCTTGCGAAGTCTGGTTTTCGAACAAGCCGCCGGGAATCCACGAGGCCGCCGGACTTGTTCCGTCATAAGCCACACCAGCCGTTCGAAGCGCGCCCATGCCGCCGAGTGAGTTTCCGATCAGAGCGACTTTATCTGGATCGATCAGCGTTGATAGCCACGCATGCTCGCCCGCCATCACCCCCGTCGCTTCCTCTAGGATAAAATTCAGGTCTTGAGCGCGATTAATCATCGCGCGCGGAAACAATAGCTCAAAGACTTGCGGATCGTCCGGCAGGACATCCATCAAATCCGGTGCGATGACGACGTAGCCTTTGGAGGCGAGATTCTCGCCGATATAGGTCAGCGCCGCAGGATTCCCTGCCCAGCCATGCGCGAGCACGATGAGCGGGAACGTCTCTTCCATCACTGGCGCGGCGTTCGAGATCGCGTGGCCGGTTGTCGTCCAGTTGCGCGGCAGCTCCGGCATGGGCGACTTTGGATCCTGGATGAATTGACGCGTGTATTCTGCGCGCTCAGCATTTCCGGAGCCTTCAATGGCCGGATACCAGACCAGAGAATCCAGGAGTCGGTCTTGAGACTTCGGTAGACTTGTCTCTGGATCAATGTCGAGAAGCGCAAGACGGTCTGTGTCTAAGAAGGACACTGTCTGCACACCAACCGAATAGGTCCCCCAGTATGCCAGTTCTGGAGCATCTGCCGCAGGTTTTGAGTATTCAACCAGTCTGCGTTCCTGATCGCCCTTCATCGCCACGGTGGCGCCATTGCACCCAACAGCGGAAAGCCAAACAATGCAGACAACGCAGAATCGACAAGTAAGCGACATGAGGTCGCCTACCTCTTATTATATTTATAGTCAACAAAGCAGGCGAGTCTGCGGGGATTGTCAACGGGAAGCGCCCAGCCCGGAATTGTCAGCGCAAACCGCCCCGCCCGTTCGGGCTGAATCCGTTTATCCGAAAGGGATGAGCAAAAATCCATTCCGCTATTTCAGACATCGCCTGAGATCATCCAGCTTGCAGTGCTGATGTATGTCCAACGCAGAAGTCTGCCCAAGCCTGCATGATTACCCGTCGCTTAGCGAGCGCGTCCTTGCGGCGGTATGCGGCCTCGGTGGCCGACGTCACCTTGTGACTGATGCAAAGCTCGATGCTTTCACGATCGAAGTCAGTCTCATCACCCGCCCAATCCCGGAAGGACGACCGAAATCCATGCTGCGTAAATGGTAATTGCCAACGACGAAGGATTGCGGTGAGCGTCATATCGCTCAAGGGACGTCCACGTTTCTGACCTGGGAATACTAAATCACCAATCCGTTTTTGATTCAGCTCGGTCAGTATGTCCATCGCGACATCAGAGAGCGGAACACGATGCTCGATTTCAGTTTTGGTCCTGTTTTCGGGCAATGTCCAAAGCGCATTATCCAGATCAACTTCGTCCCAGTTGGCCATGCGCGCTTCACCAGATCGAGAACCCGTAAGAATGGCAAAGCGCAGGCATCGCGAAGCAACCGTATCAACGGTAGCCAGCCTCGCCATGAACGCCGGAACGTCAGCATAGTCCATCGCCGCCATATGGACTGGCCTGGGACGTTTGTTCGGAAGCACCATTTTCAGATGACCGCCCCAGCGTGCTGGGTTGTCCCCTGACCGCAGCTTAAGGACTGCCGCAGCATCCAGGACGCGTTCTATGCGTCCCCGAACCCTTCGCGCTGTTTCAGGTTTCGATTCCCAGATTGGCAAAAGACATTCGAGGACGTGGTCCGTTGTCACTTCCGCAGCGTCCATGTTCCAGATCGGCTTTGCGTACATCTTAAGCGTGGTGCGCCATTGTCTGCGATGCTTGGCGTTTCGGAAATCACCCTCGATCGACTCTAAATAAGACAATGCGAATTGACCAAACTTGGACCCAGTCTCCTCAACTTGCTTTGCCTTTGCCCATTCGACGCGTGGGTCTCGCTTGGGCGTTTCCGCAAGCCATGCACGAGCTTGCAACGCTTTTTGCCGAGCATCCTTGATGGAAACAGCCGGAAAAGGACCAAGTCCAAGCTCCGGCCGCTTGTTTCCCCATCGATAAATGAAGAGCCAGGAACGAGCGCCGGTCTTACTCGTCTGCAAGACCAATCCACCGCCATCGGATAGACGACCAGCCTTGCTTGTCTCGACTTGGCGTTTCGTCAATCGATTGACACTGGCCCTAGGCATCAGCTTCTCCTACCCCGCCACCTACCCCGCCATAATGCGCGGCTCTAGATGACCTCACACGGACAGGCACGAACAATCGCACCTATAACTAGCTGTTTTTATTGTTACTAACGGAAGTCAGTGAACGCCAGTGAATTATGATTATACGGACTCCTCCTCCGCCATAAAAATCTCCTAATGCATTGTAATTATTATTTGTTCTTTGCCTTGATGAGATTTCTCCCCACACTGCTCCCAACAGACCGATTTAGCTTGGACATTGCAAATAGCGTTGTGAGAAGCGACAAGTCATTTTCTTTGGGCCATCTTGGGCTCCATAGAATCGAGGCCAAGCGCGTGTCCATCCAAACAGCAGTTTCACGTTCACCATAGAGATCAATTTGGAAGTCTTAGTCGTCGTTTCTGTTGTTGCATTCTTGTGGGCCGCCGGGTGGGTGTCACGGTCTTCATGGCTCAAAGGCAAAGTTGGAGAGCGTCAGGTCAGTAGGACGCTTAAGAGGAAGCTGAAAAAGAAAGACTATCTCATCATAAATGACATTGTCTTACCCACGAGAGAACATGGCACCACTCAAATTGACCATTTGATCGTATCGCGTTTCGGAGTTTTCGTGGTGGAAACAAAGAACATGAGCGGTTGGATTTTCGGCAGCGAAAGAAGTCCGGAGTGGACTCAAGTCATCTACAGTTGGAAATCGCGTTTCCAAAATCCTCTGAGACAAAACTACAAGCATGTAAAAGCGGTCGAGTATTCGCTAAAGCTGAGCCCCACGCAGGTACACAGCGTTGTCGTCTTTGTTGGTACGGGTGAAGCCAGAACAGAAATGCCTGATAATGTCGTTTGGGGAAAACGGGTGCTTCCGTTTTACATCAAGACCTTCCTCAAAGAAGTCATACTAGAGGAGGAATTGGCAGACGTTCGTGATCGCCTTCAGGGTTTCTCCCACAAGTGATTAGCCAATAAGCATGGAACAATGCAACAAAGCGACATACGACTTTGTGGCCGCCCAGACTTCTTTGGCTTCCAAGCCAAGTTACACAATGAAATAAAATGTCGGTCCTTGAACATCGCAATCAATGAGGGTTTTAGTTGACGATGTATAGTCACGATTAAGTCAGTTTGGATAACAACGCTTGTCGTCGATCGACGAGAGGCGTCTTTAAGGGGGCACGATTTTGTTCGGTCGTAAGAAAAATAGGCATTCATCAGAACCAATAGCCCCTGAGCCCGAACCTAAAGCTTCGCCCCCGCGCGTTAAATTGGGTGACGACATTCTCGACACCTCTTGGGACGCCGCCGAACGATTCGACATTTCAGATGTGGACTTTGGTGACGAAGATAATCCGCGAATAAAATTTCGCGGCGTTTGGAAGGATTTGGAACTTTACAAAACAACCATTCAAATTGAGCTGACAGACGTTACATTTCAAGGCGATTGGGGCGGAGGGTTGATCCGAAGGGACGATGATAAATGGGGTGAAAAACTTGTCACCAAAACCAACCTTTGGGCGGGTCGTGATAAGCCGGTGCTCACGTTTTTTGAGAACGACCATGAAGCCGTTGAGCGCGGAAGATCAAAGTTCCACTTCTACATCGCTCAGTTTGAAACAGACGTTTATGCAAATGGGGCTTTCGGAGAGCTCGATCACTTAATTCGTGAAGATCGACCACTTGAAGAGTTTTATCGCGGATCGCCTGCCAAGCTTTTTAGAAAACCCGCTGAGGCAGAAGAATTTATCGATAGCGAAATTATGGCATACTCAGAACATAGGTATCCGCCCGACAAACCAATTCCGGACCGCAAACAGATTCATTGTTGGCCAGAAGTTGTTCAAGGTGGCGATAACTACCGAAACGAGTATCACGACCCCACAGGTTTTTATGGTTCGGCCATTAATTTGCCGGTCGATGTTTATGATGGAATTAGGCGAGCGGTTGCAGATTTTGGAACCTACATAAAAATGGAACTCTCGGTTGAAACGGAACTTTATGGCGCCGACGTCACCCACTATAAGCACACCGACTCTCCAAGCTCTGCATCTATCTCCGTTCTTCCGTGGAACGCTCAGATAACCGGAAAGCTAAAGGGTGTTAACGTCCGATGGGATTACGAGAAAGGTCCAGCGAGCAATCCTAGCTTCTGGACGCGCAGCGAAAAGCAAGGTGCAGATTAGCAATTGGCAAGTGGAATTTAATCATCCCAAGCAATTTTCGTTTATTCGACGGCAAATTGGGTCAAACCCATGATACTACGCAAACCCGGTGGCATCCTTCAGCCATGCATAGGCTTCACTCTGAAGATGTAGGCACCCTCGCACCCAATCGCCCACCGCAAGCATTGCTGTCAGTTCTTCGTCCCCTCGAACGTCATAACCAACGAAAGCGGGCCACACACCAGCGACCCCAATGGCGAGCGCTCCCCAACTCAAATTAGTTAGTTTATCATCCACCGTGGGTCCCAAAATCACGCCGCCCACAGCGTTCAGCAGCCCCCACAGCACAATAAGCCCGAAGACTATAACCAGAATCATTGAGTTTTCTCTGGTTCGGCTTTGGCACTTGGCTTTTCAGACTCGGTGATTTCCGCCCGAGCAGCATCGATGCGCTCCATCTTTTCCCAATCATCACGGACGAACCAGAGCATTTGCTTGAGTGTCTTCTCAATTTGCCAAAGCCGGTAAGCTATGAAGCCAAGAAGCAATAGAGAGAAAGCCGCAACTAACTCCCAACCCGCGAATACAAAAAAGTCCCCGTCCATGCGTTGAAGCTAGACGGCGACAGAACAGAGATCAACTCATTGTAACGACCATTTGGATCGCGCTGAATCGAGGAACAGCAACAAAAACTGCCCACGCTCATCGATTTCGCCGCGAGTTCCGAAAATCCTTGAGCCGTAAAAGCATACTAAGCACTTTCTCGAACTGCCGCATCAGCCGTTCATCCAACGCCAAGAGCTTGTCCGACCTCACCGGGTCAAGACTTTCTCCCCAAGCTTGCAAACGAATACTCGACCCCGCCTCATACCCAGCAAGAGAGCTCTTAAAGTAAGGCAAGACCTCAACCCTTAAGAATAGCTGCAACCCCATAGCATCACGCGAAAAGCGATGCTCTTGTTCGGTTGCCATTTCTTCAAACCACTCCCGCGTTTCTTCTGGGAGCTCTGCCAGAGCGGCATCATAGTCACGCTGATCTTCCACAAGTGAAAGAGACTTCTCAGCGGCTTGTAAATACTGCTCCCAGTCTTTCACCTCGGACGCATCTCCGTCATTGTCAGCTTCAACGCAATCGCTTGAGGAACGAGCAACGCGCCCCCTGCCCTCCACAGACAGCGCTCGCCGAGAAAGTATGTCATTCTCCTGAGAGCTTATGGCCCTGCTTAGAGAAGCCATGTGCAAGGCTCGTTCTCCTAAGTGCAAGCGACGGCGTCGCCAATCTAACCAGACGAGCTGATCAACAAGCGTTCTCTCAGTGGGACCTTTAGGCGCGTACTCATGGACGTAAGACTGATAGAGCGCCTCAAAGTCGGCTTCATCTTCCCAAGGCAGCAGGCCGCGGAGCAAATGATTAGGCGCGGCATTAACAATCAAGGTGGCTTCAGAGTTCATGACCAAAATCCTTCGCTGGCTTTGGGGCTCTCAAAGCGGCGTATCAAGACAAGCATCTCGTCCATGAACTCGCATTCAGCCTGTTCAATCGCGGCGACCGTGCGCTCATACTTTGCCTTGCGCATGTAACGAGGGCGCTTGGGGATAATGGCTTCCAGACCTAAGTCTGCTCCAATACTCGCACGAAGTTTGTGCACCTTTCGGATTGATCGATCGGATAGACCTTCCGCCGACGACGCGTGAACCAGCCCATGGCATTTCCGACACAGGAAGCGCGCTCCTGCACCGTAGAGGTATCGGGCGGACACTGTCAGAGTAAATTCGCTTGAGGCCACCCTGCCCCGGATTTAGGTTCGACGGTATGTCGAAAAATCCGTTTCGCTACTTCAACACGTCTCCCGAAATCATTCGTTTGGCGGTGATGCTCTACGTTCGATTTCCGCTGTCTCTTAGGAATGTCGAAGACCTGCTCCATGAACGTGGCATCGATGTTTGCCACGAAAGTGTCCGTCTCTGGTGGAACAGATTTGGACCGATGTTCGCCTCCGAGATCCGGAAGAAGAGATCTCAATCTATGCGCCAAAGTCCACAATGGCGCTGGCATCTCGATGAGGTCTTCGTGAGGATCAATGGTAAGCAACACTATCTGTGGAGGGCTGTAGACCATGAAGGCGAGGTGCTTGAGTCGTACGTCACAAAACGTCGAGATCGCAAGGCTGCACTGCGATTCCTGAAGAAAGCGATGAAGCGATATGGCAATCCGGAGGTGATCGTGACTGACCGGCTGGCATCGTATCGCGCGGCGATGAAAGTGATCGGGAATGATGGTCGTCAGGAGGTCGGGCGCCACCTCAACAACCGGGTTGAGAACAGCCACCTCCCGTTCCGAAGGCGAGAACGGGCCATGCTCCGCTTTAGACAAATGCGAAGTCTTCAGAAATTCGCCTCGGTCCACTCTTCGGTCCACAACCACTTCAATCATCAGAGAAACATCGAACGCAGAACAAGATTCAAAGACCTTCGCGCCGCCGCCCTTGTCGAATGGCGCGAACTTCTCGCTGCCTAAGGCATAGCTACGAAATTGGATGCTGGAGACTGGTTCGCATTAGACTGACAGCACCTGTATATAGACCCCGATATGAGCGCGCGGGACACGAAGCCAATATGCCCAGAGAAGGCTGACCATGGATAATCCAATTTGCGCTGCGACCAGCACGACCGGCATACGCCAGTCAATCTGACTAAAATCGGCAACGGCAAGCTTGCTGACAATCAAAGCGGGAAAGAGAAGAAAATAAGTCACCCGTTCAAG
>JAYZAM010000081.1:0-6562 GCA_036339715.1 Pseudomonadota bacterium
AGATTGAACCCGACAATATAATCAAGCGCGCGACGTGCCAGATAGGCATCGACCAGTTCCTGATCGATCTCACGTGGATTCTCCATCGCGGTCGTGACCGCAGATTTCGTAATCGCGTTAAAAACGACGCGCTCGACTGTGGTATCCTTCTTGATCGCGCGGCGCTTTTTCAACGCATCCAGCAAGTGCCAAGAGATCGCTTCACCTTCGCGATCGGGGTCGGTCGCCAGGATGAGTTTGTCGCCCGACTTTACCGCTTCAGCAATTTCCCGGATCCGAGCCTGACTCTTCGAGTCAGCCTGCCAGACCATTTCGAAATCATTTTCCGGATCGACGGAGCCGTCTTTAGAGGGAAGATCACGGATATGCCCATAGGAGGCGAGGACCTTATAGTCTTTTCCGAGATACTTGTTGATCGTCTTTGCTTTAGCAGGGGACTCAACAACAACAACTTTCATGGGGGCGCGGCTCCTGACAGGGCTTCAAGGCGGCGGAAAGTGGTTCTGCCTGCGCCATGTGTCAAGGTGTGACTTTAATTAGCCATCCTCTTGATATGCCAGAACCGTCAAAGACAGGAATAATGCGCAGAGTGCGGGCGACCATGCAGCAATGAGAGCAGGTATCGCACCCGAGGCGCCAAAACTCGAAGCTATCTGCGTTACAAAGAAGAGCGCAACAGCCGCGCCCGCGCCAACAGCGATCAACCGGCTGGTTCCGCCAAGGCGCGACAGTCGCAAGCAAACGATCGCGCCAATAAGCGCCATCGCCGTATACAGGACGGGCAGAGACGTCAGTCCGAACCACCGCATCGTGAACCGCGATGTGTCGAGGCCGGCGCGCCCAGTTTGTGATATGAAAGACGGCAGTCCCCAAAACCCGATTGTATTCGGGGAGGTGAACCGCGTGAGGAGTGAATTCGGATCGAGATCCGTTTCTATCGCCAACGCGGATATTCGCTGCGGAGGATTTCCTGGCGTATTTTCTACGAGATCGTTTAGTTGCCAGAAGCCATCGGAGATGGTCGCGGTTTCTGCGTCAATTCGCCGAATGAATCGGAACCGAGAGGTTGGACGACCGTTTGAATACACCCGACCTTCCTCAAGCAATTTCAATTTGGTGAAAACCTGACCCGTGCTGTCGACGGTCGCGGCGTGTATCACAATTTGGTTGTCATCATTCCCTTGGCGCAACCAAATGTCCGATCTTTGCCGTTCGGCCACCCGTCCGCCCTCCAACAAGAGTTCAGCCCTCGTGGTTTCGAAACGCTCGGAAAGGTATGCGCCGACCGGGTTCAAGACCATCATCGCGAAAAACCCCATGCCGGCCGCCATCACCATTACAGGCGCCAGAAACTGCCAGGCCGATTGCCCCGTCGCGCGGATAACCGACAGCTCCGAGCTTTTCGATAGCTGATTATAGGCAATCATCGCCGCGACCAGAATGGCAAACGCGAGCGTGTCTTCAATCAAGCCGGGAAGCTTCATCAATGAAAGCTGCACTGCAGTGATAGGAGATAGGTCGATATCCCCGCCAACCGTCCGGAGTTGCTCGACCACGTCGACCAGCATGATCGTGACTGCAAAAATGCCGAGCACAAGACTCAGCGCGATCAGACACCGCGTGAAGATATATCGCTGGATCATTGAGCCCCACATTATTTCGGAGCTCCCTTAATTCGTGCGCCAGATCTGAACAGCACATAAGACAAGCTTCCGATCGCGCTGAGCGGGACCAGCCATTGCGCGAAGTTTACATAAATGTCGCCTCCACTGGCAGATTGCACGGATAGCTGAACGATGATGAGCAAGAGCGCGCCCGTCGAAGCCACGACGATTCTTTGACTGTAGCCGCGGCGACTGAAATTCCCACCTATAACCGCCAATATCGCCAGCATCGCCATCGCGACGCTGATCAAAGGAGTCGAAAGGCGGGCGTTGGCCTCGGCGACATACTCGGTCTCACTCTTGCGTTCATTATAACTTGAGCGATCGATAAACAGCAGCTCGTGTAAATAACGATCCGAGGCTTTTAGATTCACTTTGCCGGTCTCACGCATGAAGGGTGTGAGATCAAACGTTGATTGCTCAAAATCGAGGATGCTCAACGCACCATTAGGGTCAAGTTGATGGATTTGCCCATTGAACATGACGATAGCGGGCTGACCATCGACCTCAATGAACCGGCCTCGTTCGGCGAGATAGTCGACCGCGTCTGGTTGGCCGATACGCTCTGAAATCTGCACCCCAATTAGATCCTGCCCCTGTTGTTCGCGCGCAAACACGGTGAGATTCGCATCCGGTGTCGTAAACTGGCCGGGGCGGACCAGAGACGAAGCGAGATCCGCGCGTGCCGCGCTAATCGTTTCACGCATCTCTCGCTGTGCCGACGGCTGGATCCAAAGGTTCACGCCAAGATGCACAACAGCGGCCAGCACCGCCAAGCGCACAATCGGCGACGCGACTTGCCAACGTGTCATACCCGCAGCCTGAGCGACGACGATTTCACTGTCTCGGTGCAATCTGTTTAAGGCCCATATCGTGGCCACGAACATTGCCATGGGGGTCAACAGGGCAACAATCTGAGGGACGCCCAGCATCACAATCTTGAAAAACGTAAACGCGCCCTGGCGGTTTTCGACAATAATATCCGTTTGAGACAGGCCCTGAGCCAAAATGGCGAGCAAGGTCAAACCACCGACAATAATCAGCACAGTTCGCAAAACGCGACTGAAGAGATACCGCTGGACGTTGTTCATAGCTGAATTTGTTGTTTTTCCTGTCTGTTTTTACTGCCTAACGAGTTGCACCGAGCGCGTCGATGCTTACGTTGCCGTTCAAATGGAGTTGTTGCATGAAAATTACATTCACTGACGCGCACAAGGCAGAGATTATTGGGTTTCTGGTTGAACAGGGTGGAAAATTACCGGCTGCTGCGTCGGACTTAGACGCAGAAAGCGGCGGACTTTTGACAGAGGCGATGGCCTCTGGCCGATTCGAAGGTAAGGTGGCTCAGCAGGCGATTGTCGTCTTGCCAAAAGGCAGCGCTGCGAAACGCGCATTGTTGATTGGAACCGGAAAATCCAAGGACCTCAACGATCGGACGCTCGAACGAATTGGTGGAAGCGTATACAAGGCGCAGGCAAATAGCGGCTTCAAATCTCTTTCTGTGCAGGTGGACGACGCGGATGCAGCTGCGCGTATCGCGCTTGGCGCGAAACTCGCCGCTTATCGTTTCGATGATTATCGCACCAAGCTCAAACCAGAAGACAAGCCATCTCTGACGAGTCTGGCATTGGTTACGAATGACGCTAAGGCCGCTCGCAACAGTTTCAAACCCTTGGATGCTGGCGCCGATGGCACCTATCTCGCCCGCGACCTTGTAAACATGCCGCCGAACGATCTTTATCCGGCAAGCTATGCCGAAAAGATCGAAACCTTGGCTGAATATGGGCTCGAGATCGAAATACTCGGCGAGAAAGAGCTCAAGAAACTGGGCATGAATTCCATGCTCGGCGTCGGGCAGGGGAGCGTAAAAGAATCAAAACTGGGCATCATGAAATGGATGGGCGGCAAGAAAGATGACGAGCCCGTCGCGCTCGTCGGTAAAGGCGTGTGCTTCGACACTGGCGGCATATCGCTCAAACCCGGTGCTGGCATGGAAGACATGCGGGGCGATATGGGGGGCTCGGCTGCTGTTGTTGGAGCGATGCTTGCTCTCGCCAAACGCAAAGCCAAAGCAAACGTAGTCGGTTTGGTGGGGCTTGTGGAGAATATGCCGGACGGCGACGCAATTCGACCCGGTGACATCCTCACATCTGCGTCTGGTCAGACGATCGAAGTTCAAAATACCGATGCTGAAGGTCGCCTCGTGCTGTGCGATGTCCTCTGGTACGCGCAAAAACACTATGCTCCGACCGCAATCGTCGACTTGGCGACACTGACCGGGGCAATCGTCATTGGTCTTGGGCATCATCATGCCGGGCTGTTCTCGAATGATGATACGCTCGCAGGGCAGCTCACTGACGCAGGATTGGCCGAGGGCGAGCGGGTCTGGCGTCTTCCTCTCGGACCAGAATATGATCGACAGCTAAAGTCCAAATTTGCCGATATGCGAAATATTGGCGGCCGAGCAGCCGGATCAATCACAGCCGCTCAATTCCTACAGCGCTTCATAAATGAGGGACAGGTCTGGGCCCACCTTGATATAGCGGGGGTCGCCTGGGTAGAGGGCGAGAAAGCGCCAACGGATCCAAGCTGGAGCAGTGGCTTTGGGCCACGGCTTCTAGATCGCTGGATTGCCGACAATTACGAAAGCTAAGACATGAGTGAGGCCCGAAAGCCCGAATGGTGGTTTTACCACCTTCAGCGCACCAGTCTGGAACAGGCAGTCGGGCCTTTACTCGAGAAATGTTTAGAGCGCGGCTGGCGGGTGCTGGCGATCAGTGATGACGCATTTCGCCGCGCTGCCCTCGATGAAGCGTTGTGGACGTATGATGATCAAAGCTTCCTGCCGCATGGTCAGGCGGAGGCGGACGGTCTAGAGCCTGGGCTCCAACCCATCTTGATCAGTGGAAAGTCTGATAATGATAATCAGGCTGCGGTTGCGCTTTTAATGGACGGGGCAGAGCTTCCGGTCGAGGCAGCATTCGAGCGGTGCATGGTCATGTTTGATGATGGGGACGCAACGACGCGGCAAAAAGCCCGGGAGCAGTTCAAAGCGGCAAAAGATGCGGGCCTCTCTGCGCGTTACTTTCAACAAAGCGGCAGAGGCTGGAAAGAAGCTGGCAAATGACGGAACTGATCCTAGGAAACCTGAACTATTCATCCTGGTCGATTCGCGCGGCGCTTGTTTCAAGACTGAGCGGGCTGAATATCCCAGAACGGTTTGTTCCGTTGGGTTTTTCGGAAACCAAAGCGTCTCTAATCGCCGAAACAGGATTGCATACCGTCCCCGTGTTGAAACACGAGGACCTTTATATTCGAGATAGCCTGTCAATCACGGAGTGGATTGCCGAGCAGGCGGAACCCGGCCGAGTTTGGCCAGAGGATCCTGGGCAGCGCGCCCTCGCGCGATCCATCTGTGCGGAGATGCATTCAGGCTTCATTGCGCTTCGAAGTCAGATGCCAGTCAATATCCGGGCGTCGTCTCCCACCCCATCGGTTGAGGGTGACCTCGAAAGCAACATAAACCGGGTGCTGACCATTTGGGAAACGTGTTTGAACCATAATGCGGATCGGGGCCCGTTTCTGTTTGGCGACTGGAGCGCCGCAGATTCGTTCTATGCGCCAGTGGTTACGCGGTTTCGGACTTATGGATACGCACTTGAAGGACGCATAGCCGAATATGCAGACGCCGTCTGGTCACATCCGGAGCTCATCAAACTTCGCGCTCAGGCCGAAAGTGAGCCTTGGGAAATTGAAATGGGGCATCTCGGACCAGTGCGCGCCTGGGTGCGTGACTAGCTAGTGTTTTTCGCCAGCAGGTTTGGTGATCAGCGTGATCACAAATACAATCGCGGTCAAAACGCCATAACTCGCGAAGACTTTGAACGTGTGGTCAGGAATGATCCCAGTCCAAAGATAGTAAAGCCCGTAACCGGCCACGATTAGCACAGCGATTGCGAGCATCATTCGAAGTGTGCCAGCCATTTAAAGTCTCCTATCTTTTGTTTTGCCACACTACACACTCGCAACTGGATATGAAGAATTCATGGCATCCTGCAGGGGGTGGTTGCGGTTGTCGGCCAGCGTCGCTATAGGCGCGCCAACAGCAGAAAAAGCATTTATAGGAGCCTCAAATGGCTGGTACGCGTACCTTCTCACTCATCAAACCGGACGCCACCGAGCGAAATCTCACCGGCGCGATCAATAAAGTCATCGAAGATGGCGGTCTTCGCATTGTGGCTCAGCGTCGTATTCACATGACCCAAGCCCAGGCTGAACGCTTTTATGACGTTCACAAAGAGCGCCCATTCTTCGGTGAATTGGTTGAGTTCATGACATCCGCACCCGTCGTTGTGCAGGTTCTGGAAGGCGACAATGCCGTTGCGACCTACCGCGAAATCATGGGTGCCACCAACCCGGAAGAAGCGGCAGACGGAACCATTCGCAAGCTCTTCGCAAAATCGATTGGTGAGAACTCTGCTCACGGGTCTGACAGCGATGAGAACGCGGCTCTCGAAATTGGTCAGTTCTTTAGCGAAGCAGACATTGTTGGGTAATAAATACCGAACATTAGATTATTAAGGGAGCTGCCCACGGGCGGCTCTTTTTTGTTTTACGCAAGAATAATTCTCGCCGCGAGATCCACGGCGCGCGGATAGAGCTTATGCTCTTCAATCAATACGCGGGCTTCAAGTGACTGCTCGGTGTCGTCCTCTAAAATGGGGACACGCGCCTGAACGATGACCGCACCTTCATCAACGCCTTCAGTGACCCAGTGCACTGAGCACCCGGCTTCGGCGTCGCCCGCCTCTAGGGCGCGTTTATGGGTGTTCAGGCCGGTATATTTGGGGAGAAGAGAAGGGTGGATGTTGATCATTCTTTGATGCCATTGACCGACG
>JAYZAM010000082.1:0-6770 GCA_036339715.1 Pseudomonadota bacterium
CGTGCCTGAAACGCATCAGCGCCATGAAGCGCTCGCTGAAACAAGAGCGCCTGTCGGGCTTCCAACAGCACCTGGCTGGAATCATTTGACGCCGCCCCGTCTACGCCGAGGCCCACGGGGATACCCGCCTCACGCATCGCCTTGATCGGCGCGATCCCCGAGCCAAGACGCCCATTCGAACCAGGACAATGCGCAACGCCTGTCCCGGTCTCCGCAAACAGCCGGATTTCATCGGCATCAAGCTCGACACAGTGGGTGTGCCAAACATCCGGTCCGACCCATCCAAGTTGTTCCGCGTAAACACCCGGCCGGCACCCAAACTTCTCCAGGGAATATTCAACATCCTCAATGTTTTCAGCGAGATGCGTGTGGAGGCGCACATTTTTATCCCGCGCCAGAAGCGCGGAGTCTCGCATCAGTTCACGGCTCACCGAAAATGGCGAGCATGGTGCAACCGCAATGCGAACCATGGCCCCTGGGGACGGGTCGTGAAATGCATCGATCAGGCGAATTGTGTCATCAAGGATCTGCGCTTCATCCTCAACCAGGAAATCCGGAGGCAACCCGCCCTGACTTTCCCCGATACTCATACTACCGCGCGTGGCGTGGAGACGAATGCCGAGCGCTTCAGCCGCCTCAATCGTATTCTCCAGCCGGACCCCATCCGGATAAATGTAATGATGGTCGCTGGTCAGTGTGCACCCGGATAGGAGCAGCTCCGCTAGGGCCGCCTGCGCCGACGCATAAACATCCTCTGGTCGATAACGCGCCCAAATCGGATACAAAGTTTGCAACCAAACAAACAGGCTCGCATCCGTACCAGCCGGCACGGCGCGCGTGAGAGTCTGAAACATGTGGTGGTGGGTATTCACCAGGCCGGGTGTGATCACCGTTCCCCGCGCGTCGATGATTTGATCTGCCTTCTCGGCCCATTCAACTAAGTCCTGAAAACGCCCGATAGCAGAGATCTGCCCATTCTCGATGACCAGAGCACCATTGGAAATCTCCGATCCGGCATCGTCCATGGTGGCGATCTGATCGGCGTTTTGGATCAGCGTGATGCTCATGTTGTCTCTGCGCCCTCTTCTTCTGGATGCGGCACCAGAAGATTAAGCACAATCGCAAGAAAAGTCCCCGGCAGCAGGCCTGAAGATAACAAAACGCGTGGCATTTCCGGCAGATGCTGCAAGGCTTCAGGCTCGAGCAAAAGCCCAAAGCCCAGAGACAAAGACACACCAAAAATCATCATGTTTCTTTGCGACCATTCGACCTTGGACAAAATGGCAAGGGCCGACGAGACAACCATGCCGAACATGATGATCACCACGCCCCCAAGCACCTGGATTGGAATGGTTGTGACAAAGGCGCCGATTTTCGGCACCAGCCCGCACGCCAGCAGGAAGATTGCACCGCATGTCACAATATGCCGACTCATGATTCCGGTCATCGCAATCAGTCCGACATTTTGACTGAAGGACGTATTCGGAAGTGCGCCAAATAAGGCCCCGGTGAGCGATCCTAGACCATCCGCCAAGGTTGCGCGCGAGAGCTCCTTATCGGTCGCTTCGCGCTGAGCCCCGGCTTCAGTTATGCCGCTAACGTCACCCACCGTTTCAATCGCCGTCACGAAGCTCATAAGACAGAATCCAATAATCGCGGGCGCGGAGAATTCAACGCCGTACCGGAACGGATCCGGTAGGATCAACCAACGCGCCTCGCCTACAGCGGACAAATCCACGCCCCCAAAAGAGATCGCCACGACATAACCCGCGAGCAAGCCGATCAGAATGGACACGGTCGCGAGCAGGCCCTTGGCGAAAAACCTGAATCCGAGCGTCGTGATCAGTACGCTTCCCGCCAGGACCCAGCCCTTCCAGGCACCATAATCCGCTGTGCCTTTGGCAGGCACGCCGCCGGCCGCATATTGGATCCCAACTTTGATCAATGAAAGACCGATCAAAGCCACGACCAAGCCGGTGACCAAGGGCGGCATCGCAAATCGAATGCGTCCAATGAAAGGAGCGAGCAAAGCGTGAAACAGTCCGCCGAATATCGCCCCGGTGATCAGAGCCGACATGCCCGATACGCCGGTTCCGGCCACGATCGGAACCATGATCGGCAAGAAGGCGAAGCTGGTGCCTTGAACAATGGGCAATCGCGCCCCGATGGGCCCTACTCCAATCGTCTGGAAAAGCGTCGTAATACCGGCAAACAGCATCGCCATCTGGATCAGATAAATCAGCTCTGACGGGTCTTCCGAGCCATATCCGAAGCCAGCTGCCCCGGCCACAATAATGGCCGGTGTGATGTTCCCGATGAACATGGCCAGGACATGCTGCAAACCGAGTGGCGCGGCGATGTGCAAAGGTGGGAAATAATCTGGATCGCGCTTTTGCGCAGCACTCATTTCAAACAAGCGGGTCTGGGTTCTGTTTGCGCCAGGCGAAACGGTCACAGCCTATCCATCCAAGAAAATGAACTTCAGCAAAAACAGAACAGCAAGCACAGCCACACTCGGGCTGAGCTCCTTCCATTTGCCCGCCCCCAATTTCAACGCAGCGTAAGCGACAAAACCAAGGCCAATGCCTGTGGCGATGGAATAGGTCAGCGGCATCGCAATCGCGGTAATCACAGCCGGCACGAAAGCCGTCATATCTTCCCAATCGACTGAAGCGAGGCCGCCGACCATAACGCAGCCAACAAAAACCAGAGCCGGCCCCGTGGCATAAGTCTGGATCGCTCCCGCGAGCGGGGCAAAGAATAAGGCCAGTAAAAACAGCGCCGCGACAACGACGGCGGTTAACCCGGTTCGGCCGCCTGCTTTCACACCGGCGATGCTTTCGACGTAACTCGTGGCGGAAGACGTCCCGACCATGGCGCCCACCATGGTTGCGGTTGAGTCGGCCAGGAGCGCCTTTCGTAGCCCCACAACATGTCCGTTCTCATCCAGCAGTCCAGCCCGGTGCGCCACCGCAACGAGCGTGCCCGCGGTATCGAACAGATCGACGAACAGGAAGGAAATGACGATCACCACAAGGCCAATCTCAAGCGCTTGAGTCCAATCGAGGGCGAACAGCGTTGGCTCAACCGAAGGCGGCGCAGAAACGATCGCACTCGGCTCTGCCACCCCCAGCAAGACCCCGGCAATCGTAATTGTCAGCATGCCGATCAGAATGCCGCCCGGAATCTTTCGCGCTTCGAGTACAACAATCAAAATGAAGCAAAGGATTGCCAGCAGCGTTGGCGTCGCAGACAAGTCGCCAAGCCCAACAAGCGTCGCGGGATTGTCGACAACAATCCCGACACTGGTCAGGCCGATCATAATCAGAAAAAGACCAATACCTGCAGAGATAGAAAGCTTGAGCTCAAGTGGGATCGAATTGATCACCCACTCTCGAATGGGCAAGACACTAATGATGACGAATAAGACCCCGGACAGGAACACCGCCATAAGCGCCGCCTGCCACGGGATGCCCATGCCCAGAACAACGCCATAAGTGAAAAACGCGTTCAGCCCCATTCCCGGCGCGATGGCGATCGGGAAGTTCGCATAAAGCCCCATAATCAAGGTCCCAATCGCCGCCGACAAACAGGTGGCGACGAATACGGATCCTGTATCCATACCGGCATTCGCCAGAATATCCGGATTGACGAAGATGATGTAGGACATGGCGAGGAAGGTGGTGAAGCCCGCCACCACCTCTTTACGGATCGTGCTGCCACGCTCCGCGACGGAGAAGATTTTTTCAATCATGCCGCTTATCTCAAACCCCTCAAATCATCGACCCGACTATTTGAGTCATTGAAGGATCTTGATCGGTCAACATCAATCCCTGTTCTCATCGCGTGTGCGTTTGGGGGCTCGTCGACCAAGAATGCTCAACCGGGAGACAGCGCTGCTCATTTTTTGGGCCTCCAAGCGATGTCCCGAACGCAACGGCCTATTTTTGAGGGCCGCGATTAACTCTGAACGCACAGGCGAAAGCACCTGTTTAAATTGAATAATTTTTCGCGCCAAAGTTTTGCGCCCTCATTTTTAGACCGGTCGTACGAAGCAGCGCCCAACGGAAACGCTTGCTCAGGATGAACCCGGCAGACTATGACAAAAGGAGGTTTTCGAGCCATATTCTGCTCGAACAATATGAGGCTTTCATGATCCAGTTCCTCTTGGACGGCGAGATTCAAAAGATCGAGACGTTTGATCCCACGCAGACCGTGCTTGAATGGTTGCGTGAGGATTGCCATCGGACGGGCACCAAAGAGGGGTGCGCAGAGGGAGATTGCGGGGCCTGCACAGTGGTTATCGGAGACCTTATAGATGACGAGGTGCGCTATCGCGCTGTAAATGCCTGCATATTCTTTCTGCCAATGCTTGACGGCAAGGAGTTGATCACGGTGGAATCCCTGGGTGATGCCCGCAACCTCCATCCAGTGCAAAGAGCCATGGCCGAAGGAAACGGAACGCAATGCGGGTTTTGCACACCCGGTTTCGTGATGTCCTTGTTCGCGCGCTATCAGAATACTGACTCGGCCTTGCCCGTGACGACGGACGATGTCCTCGCCGGAAATTTGTGCCGCTGCACGGGATATGCGCCGATCCAGCAGGCGGCTGATACCATAGCCCACGACCCTTCCGAAACAGCGAGATTTGGCGGCCCGGAAACCATCGCGGCTTTGCGGTCTATTCAACCAGAGCAGACGGTTACGAGCACGTTTTCGGACGCATTGTTTGACACTGAGCGACGCTTCTACGCCCCCCAAACAGAAGCAGAATTATCAAAGCTCCTAGAGCAGATCCCGGATGCGACCCTGGTGGCCGGAGCAACAGATGTTGGACTCTGGGTGACCAAGCAACATCGTTTGTTGAAGACCGTGATTTCGCTCAATCAAATCGAAGCCCTGCAGACCATCATGCAGGACGGTGACAATCTCCGAATTGGCGCGATGGTTCGTTATTCTGACGCCTGGTCTGCGCTCAGCAGACTCCACCGCGACTTCGGAGAATTGATCCGCCGGCTCGGTTCTGTGCAGGTTCGTAATAGCGGCACCATCGGCGGCAATATTGCGAACGGCTCCCCAATCGGCGATACCCCGCCGCCTTTAATCGCTCTGTCTGCAAAGATCGAACTCGCCGGATCGGGAGGCATCCGTACCCTGCCCCTGGAGGACTTCTTTCTCGAATATGGCAAACAGGATTTACGGCCGGGCGAATATGTTCGGGCCATCTTGATCCCGCCTATATCGTCGAAGACGCTGTTCAGGACGTACAAAATCTCGAAACGTTTCAACCAGGATATCTCCGCCCTTTGCGGCGCATTTGCGATTGCGCTGGATCAGGACAAGATCACTCATGCGCGCATAGCGTTTGGTGGATTGGCGGGCACACCGAAGCGCGCGACCGCGTGTGAGGCGGCTTTGATCGGATCCCCCTGGACAGACGAGACAATTACGCGCGCCATGGCCGCGATGCAGGACGACTATACGCCTCTGACAGATATGCGCGCCTCCCGCGATTATAGAATGAAGACGGCCCAAAACCTGTTGCGCAAAGTCTTTCTCGAGTCGCAGAGCACCCCCCATCGAACGCGAATTTTACAGGTGACCTAAGCGATGCTCGAACGCACTCAAAGGCCGCCTCGTTCTGCGAAAATCTCTGGCGATGTACATGAAGCCCGCAACCATGACAGCGCGCATTTGCATGTCTCAGGTCGCGCCCAGTACGTGGATGATCTGCCCGAACCCGCTGGCTGCACTCACATCTATGTCGCCATGTCTGAGCGGGCTCACGCAGACATCCTCGAACTGGATCTCTCTGAAGTTGCGACGGCGCCCGGCGTGCACTGTGTTATTAGCGCGCGCGATATTCCGGGTGATAATGATATCGGTCCTGTTATTCATGATGATCCGGTTTTTGCGGAAACCGTCGTCCAGTTTCACGGCCAACCGATTTTTGCTGTTGCTGCCGAGTCCAGAAAAGCGGCGCGGCTTGCTGCGATGCGTGCGACAGTTCGCTATGAGGACAAACCCGCCCTACTCACGCTGACCCAAGCCCGCGCCCAAAACGAAACGGTGGAAACACCACAAGTGATGCGCCTCGGTGATGCGCACGCGGCCCTTCAAGCGGCTCCCCAATCGCTCCGCGGTCAGCTCGAAATGGGCGGACAGGACCACTTCTATCTCGAAGGTCAGATCGCGCTCTCGGTTCCCGGTGAAGACGGTACGTTGAAGATTTACAGCTCAACTCAAAACCCCACCGAAGCACAACACCTCATCGCCCACTTGTTAGACAAGCCGAGCGCTGCCGTAACGGTTGAGGTGCGCCGCATGGGCGGCGCGTTTGGCGGCAAGGAAACTCAATCGACCCTGATCGCGGCGATTGCGGCGCTCGTTACTGAAAAAACGGGTCGTCCTGCTAAACTCAGGCTGGATCGCGATGATGATATGATCATGACCGGCAAACGGCATGATTTTGCCATCGATTATCAGGCCGGGTTTGATCAGAATGGTGTACTTCAAAGCGCGGTGTTTGAGCTCGCATCCCGATGCGGGTTCTCAACCGATCTGTCTTTGGCGATCAATGATCGCGCGATGTTCCATAGCGACAATTGCTACTATCTCGGCAACGCGGAAATCACCTCTCACAGGTTCCGCACAAACACAGTGTCGAATACGGCATTTCGCGGTTTTGGCGGTCATCAAGGCATGCTGGGCGTCGAGCGAATGATGGATGACATCGCATTCGCCGTCGGCCGCGATCCACTCGATGTTCG
>JAYZAM010000083.1:0-2825 GCA_036339715.1 Pseudomonadota bacterium
GGCATAGATACCATTGGTCTTGGTCGGACCGGTGGAGACGCGTATCCTGGTCCAGTCTGGCCCTTCCAATCGGAGCTCATCCGGCGGCGTCGCGCCGCCAACAGACACAATCAAACCATCTGTCGGGGCAACAATCAGACCTTCAGCTTCAGGCGGGGTTCGCTCTGCCGTTCGCGTGCCCAGCAGAATGATCACGGCCGCGATAAAGCCGATCCAGAAGAGCGGTGCCCATAGGAAGCCGAGCAGAATGCCGACCAACCATGCGGCGAGCCCGCCAACATAGCCTTCCAGATCAAATCCGCTGCGCAACCACGGAAAGGTTTGGCGACTAAAATCACTTTCAGACATGAGACTTCATCTCCTATTCGGCGGCAACGGCGAGCGCGTCCCGCTTGGCCTGACGCGCCCACATATCGGCATATTCGCCCTTTTCTGCCAAGAGGGCCTCATGCGTCCCGCGCTCAATCACTTGCCCGGCTTTCAGAACGACAATCTCGTCGGCATTCTGAACGGTTGAGAGGCGGTGTGCGACCATCAAGGTCGTGCGACCTTTCGAGGCTTCATCCAAGGCATCTTGCACGGCGGCTTCCGTGGCGCTGTCGAGCGCCGAGGTGGCCTCGTCGAGCACAAGAATAGCCGGGTTCGCGAGAATGACACGGGCGATCCCGACGCGCTGTTTCTCGCCGCCGGAAAGTTTGAGACCGCGTTCGCCAACCTTGGTGTCCCAGCCATCCGGGAGACTTTCAATAAAGTCGAGCAATTGCGCCCGCCGCGCCGCATCGCGCAGCTCATCCATACTCGCATCCGGCTTGGCATAGCCGATATTGGATTTGATCGTCTCGTTAAACAACACGACGTCCTGAGGGACGAGCCCGAGCGCCTGGCGCAGGCTTTCCTGGGTGAAGTCTCTGACATCCTGACCATCAATTAGGACGCGACCGTCAAGAACGTCATAGAAGCGGAACAAAAGTTTGAGCAAAGTCGACTTTCCCGCGCCAGATGTACCAACGAACGCAATCTTCTTGCCCGCTTGCAAATCAAAGCTCACGTCCTGGACGCCAACGGCACGTGCATCATGCGTAAACCGAACCTTCTCGAAGGCCACATCGCCTTTTGGATCTTTCAAGACCCTGGCATCGGACTTGTCCGCCACTTCCGGCTTCATTTCGAGCAAGCCATAGAGTTTTTCGAGATCGACCGCGCCTTGCTTGATTTCCCGCCAGGCCCAGCCGAGAATGTTGAGGGGCGCGTAGAGCGTAACAAATAGCATCTGAACCGCGACAATCCCGCCAATATCCATGCGACCTTGTGAGATATTCCAGGCAGACAAGATGAGGGCGACCGCCATGCCGAACATCATCACGAATGCCTGGGTCGCGTTAAGCACATACATACTGCGCACCGTCTCGACATAGTGCGTGTTGTAATTGCTCATCGCCTCGTCAAAGCGTTCAGTTTCGCGGCGCTCTGCAGCGAAAGACTTCACCGTCTCGAAATTCGTCAAAATGTCGACCGCGATCCCACGAAAACGGGTGTCTGCGACATTCATGCGCCGCCTTTGACGCACGCGCCACTCTGTAATGATCACAGTCGCAACGGCATAGATGAATACGGTTATGACAGCGACCAGTCCGAGTAAAGGGTCGAACGCAACCGCGAGCGCGATCGCCGCCCAAATCAGACGCACAAAGGTCGGACCGATATTGAAGGCGAGGAAGCGGATGAGATAATCGATCGCGCTCGCGCCGCGTTCGATGACTCGATTGAGCGCGCCCGTCCGGCGCGTCTGGTGGAACCCAAGAGACAGGCTTTGCGCGTGACCAAAAGCATCCACGCAGGCAATTCGCTGTGCATCCTGACTCACGGGAGAGAACAGCCAGTCACGCAATTGCGGCATGGCGCGCGCCGTGAACTGGACACTCATGGCAATCGCGATCCACATGGCTGCGGGGCCAAATCCCGCAACGATCCCATCATCATTAGCGACCAGTTGATTGACTGCAATGCCGACAAAAAGCGGTGCGGCGACTTCTAAAACCGCCGCCGCCAGTGTCAGCAGGATCGCCAGCACCATGATCGCGCGCCATTTGCTAAGTTCTGGTCGCGCCAGGAGTTTCAGAATTCGGGTGATCGAAACGACGATGCCACCATCGGCGCTTTCAATTTTATACGGGTCCGCAGGTTGGGTTTGTGCACTCATAAAGCGCCATATGGGGCAGTCATTCCCGAATGCATAGGGCAAGGCCGAAAAAGACACTGCCAAAGCATGACATGAGCAGGTTTGATTGGCAGGGGTCAGCCCCCTGCCAATCTAGCATTTTAATAATCGCGGTTAGAATCGTCCGCTGATCGAGAAGCGCGCATTCAGCGGTGCACCGACGGTCGCCTGATGCGTGCTGTGCGACGTTGGGAAGTACAGCTCGTCCGTCAGGTTTTCGATGTTGAGCTGCAGACGAACCCGGTCGGACAGCTCATAATAAGCGGACGCATCGACCCGCGTGTAGGATGGTAGCATTTGCTGAGACCCATCGCTGATACGGGTATCATCCTGATAAGTCGCCCCAATGCCCACACCGAACTTGTCGGTCACTTCGATCGTGTTCCAGATCGAGAATGTGTGTTCAGGCAGTTCACGGGGGTCAGCGCCAGACGCCGTTTCGCCGCTCAATTTGCTGTAACCCGCAGAGAGGAACCATCTATCCGTGATGTTTCCTTGCAGTTGAAGTTCAAACCCGTCGACTTTCAGGCCACGCTGCTCAAACGTTTCATCGTTTTGGTCGCGCTGGGTACGTGTTTGTTCATTCTGGAAATAGGCGGCTGTGAAG
>JAYZAM010000084.1:0-7036 GCA_036339715.1 Pseudomonadota bacterium
CCATGGCTTTAAACTTTATGTCCGGGTTCTCGATCGGCTCGATCCGGATCTCACCATCAAACCTGATTTACGGGTTACTTTTAGTGATTGCGATCCTGGTTCTAACCAGATTGGCGCAACGCGTCCTAGAGAACCGTATCCTACCAATGACCCGTCTCAATCCGGGCATTCGGCATTCGCTTAAAACACTGGTCGGCTATGTCGGGCTCTTGTTTGCCTTTTTCACAGGTGTTTCCGCCCTCGGTTTCAACCTTTCCAATCTCGCCATCATCGCGGGCGCATTGTCCGTCGGTATTGGATTCGGGCTCCAGAGTATCGTGAATAATTTCGTCTCCGGCCTCATTCTATTATTTGAGCGACCCATCAAAATAGACGATTGGGTGATCACTGCCTCAGGTGAAGGTCGCGTGAAGAAAATCAATGTGAGGTCCACCGAAATCGAGACATTCGACCGCTGCTCGATCATCGTTCCAAACTCTGAACTGATTTCGTCCTCCGTTCAAAACTGGACTTACAAGGACGATACTGCGCGCGTGATTGTGCCCGTTGGGGTATCCTATGACTCGGACCCAGAAGAAGTGCGGGAAGTTCTATTAAAATGTGCCGAGCACCATCCGCAAATTTTGAGCAATCCTGAGCCTTTCGTGTACTTCGCAGACTTTGCCGACAGTTCCCTCAATCTGGAACTCCGCGCGTTTATTCGGGATGCCAACAATTCCTTGTTGGTGCGCAATGACCTTCGCTTCAAGATCTTTTTGGCGCTGAAGAAAGCGGGGATCGAAATTCCATTCCCACAGAGAGACATCCATATTCGATCAGGAACAGCGTCCCAAGAACCAAGCAAAAGTTGATCAGAGTAGTTGCGCGCTTTTGATCCAAAGCTGACATCATCAACGGTGGTTTTGCACGTGTTCGGACGCCCGCGCCCCCCTTTATCGACGCGAACAACAAATAACGGGATAACCGGTGAACCGTTCAGCCCGGCCTACTCCGTTGTCTCTCGTCCAAACAAATCCATCTGATTTGGATCCACAAACCGTTTCCGGCTGCTCTTTTTGGTGCGGCCCGATTTGAAGTACAAATCGTCAGTGTGATCTTCGACTGAGTCATCCGGCGGCGCGATGGGTTTCGGCTTTGGCTTTGGAGGTTTTTGTTCTTTGGCGAGCTTCCAATAAGTCACCGCCAGCACCGTATTGCCATCCGCATCTTCATAATGCTGTACAAAGCCATGCCCTGGATTGCCGTCCGCCTGCGCCAGCAATTTGGCTAGATCCTTCGGTTTAGGGGTGATCCACTCAGTCTCTAACGCCTTGATCGCGAAGCCATTGGCAAGCTCTTCAGCCTCATAGCGTGTCCGCGCGGCCGACGCCGCGTTTTTCAGCGCGTCGCGCGCCGTTTTTCCTATGGGATAGACGTGGCTCATAGGGGCCGAGCTAGGGTTGAGTGGGCAAAGAGTCCAGAGGGCATTTCACGCTCGCATCAGCTTAAGACAGGCTGGCAGAGGCGCGCCGCCGCCAATCGCGCGAACCGTAAGGTGACCGCCTTGCGCCGCGCTGCTGCCAGTTTTTCAATATCCGGCTCGCGGATCACCGCCCCGCCATAGGCATCTGCGATGATCAGCCCGGTTTCTTCAGGTATAAGATCATGCGGAAATTCCTCGCTCACCGCAAAATAGAACTTGTCGCAGAAGGGGCGGTATTCCGGCCATTTCTGATCACTGCGGAAATCCGCGACGGAGGATTTGATCTTGACGATTGAGATCTCTCCGCCCGGCCCGATCGCCGCGACATCGGCGCGGCGGCCATTGGCCAACGTCATCTCTGTCACTCCGGCAAATCCATAATCGTGCATCAGGCGCAAAACACCGCGCGCAATCTCTGCTGCACGCGGGCGATCGGTTTCGATTTCCATAGCTCCACCCCGTTTTGTTGCCAAGATGTTCCAGACTACGCAGACCGGCCCAGACGTCAAATGAAAAAAGCCCGCGGCGCACCGCGGGCTTCTCTTTAGACAGATAAGACTGTCAGATCTTAGTCGCTCGACAACATCGACAGGAAGAACTGGAAGATGTTCACGAAGTAGATGAAGAAGTTCAGCGCACCCATATTGGTCGCCACAGCCATGCCACGCTGGTCACCGCCGAGCGCGAAATAGGTCTCCTTCAGAGACTGTGTGTTCCAGGCCACCAAGATGGCAGAGAACAGAGCGAAAGCGCCCGAGATAAGCAGCTGCATTGGGCTACCTACCTCGAAGAATGGAACACTTGGGAAAATCATCGGCAAGACCGCGAACAGCATGCCGATAATGAAAGCCGCCCAAAGGCCCATAATCGCGAATGTGCCAATCGGCCCCAGATCGCGTTTGGTCGTGTATCCAAACAGGGACAGACCCGCAAACGTTGCAGCGGTCGCCAGGAAGGCTTTGGTGATGACGAAATGTGTCACGCCGCCAAGGCCCAGATTGGCCATCAGGAAATAGACGCCCATTGAAAGGCCAAGTGCCACAACAATGGCCCAGTAAAGGATGGCACTGCCTGTCGGGCTTGGATTGCGCATCATGAACATTGAACCCAGGATCAGAGCAACTGGGGCAAACATCACGATGTAAATCATCGGCGCGGTGTAAACGGCCGCACTGATCGGCGCCACCGAGCCCGCAATATAGGCGACGATACCGGAGACCGCGATGCCGAGCGCAAGTTTATTATATACGCCGAGCATGAAAGACCGCAGCCCTTCATTGACGCTCATGTCCATCGTCCGGCCATGCGCCATGGATGTGTTAAAGTCGTTCATTTTATCCTCTTTACAAAGGCCCGCGCACGAGCGCACGGATTGCCTATAGTATGAGGTCTTTTTTATTGCTTTTCAAGAAGAACCGGTCTGGTCACGCCTGTAATTGCAACCTATCGTTTCAGACAATCAAGTTAGAAGGATGCACCTATGGGAATTGAGCGACGACGCTTGGGAAAAACAGATATCATGGTCAGCTCTTGCTGCCTTGGAACCATGACCTGGGGGGAACAGAATAGCGAGTCTGAAGGCCATGCCCAAATGGATTATGCGCTCGATCGAGGTGTCGATTTCTGGGATACAGCAGAAATGTACGCGGTTCCCCCACGCGCCGAAACTCAAGGCTCAACGGAACGCATAATCGGGACCTGGTTTCAGAAGACCGGCAAACGCCAGGAAATTGTTTTAGCGACAAAAATAGCCGGTCTGTCCAAAATGCTATGGACCCGGGATGAAGGTGTCTCTTGGACGCGGCACACCAAAGACCAGGTGGATGAAGCGGTAATGAAGAGCCTAGAACGTCTCCAGACAGATTATATAGATCTCTATCAGCTCCACTGGCCGGATCGGCCCGCCCCACTATTCGGCGCCAGAATGGATATGAAGGCCTATGCACATACCTATGAGCCGTTTGAGGATATTCTCGGGCATCTTGAAGCGCATGTAAAAGCGGGTCGGATTCGTCATATCGGCGTCTCAAACGAAACGCCGTTTGGCGTCATGCGCTTCCTAGCTGAAAGTGAATCACGCGGCTTACCGCGCATGCAATCCATCCAGAACGCCTATAATTTGGTCAATCGGACCTTTGAGGATGGCGGCCTGGAAGAAGTCTGTGTTCGCGAAGAGGTCAGCCTGCTGGCCTATTCCCCTCTCGGACAAGGGTATCTGACCGGAAAGTATCGAAATGGGGCGCTGCCAAAAGGCTCTCGAAAAGAGCTGTTCGATCGTTTGCAGCGCTATGAGAGCCCTCAGGCATTGCGGGCGATTGAGTCCTATCTCGACTTATCTGACCAAAACGGCATTGATCCAGCCAAACTGGCGATCAAATTTTGCGACACACGTCCGTTTATGGGCTCTACGATCATCGGTGCGACCAGCCTCGATCAGCTGGAAATCTGTATTGATGCGTTTGATCTCGACTGGACGGAAGAGCTCGAGACCGCGATCAATGCATTGCACTTGGAACAACCCTCTCCATGTCCGTAATGTGTACGCTCAGTGTTTGGTTTGACTTTGCGTAACACTCAAGGCAAATTTGCCAAACTGCATCTTTGATTACAGATGTCGGTATATTCTAAAGGGGATAATCAATGGCTGACGCCTCAAAATACGAAGACAACATCAAGAAATACGCCAAAGGCTACAATCAAGCTGCGGCCGAGAAAATCGTGGGACATCTCGGCATTGCCCTGCGCAACCGCGATAGCTCGCTTGTGTCCTGTTCGGATGACACCGAACTCGGGCGCGTTCGCGAAAAATGGTGTCGTGGAAAACTTGCTCTCGCCCACTCAAATGATGAGCTTGATGCAGCGATTGCGTCTGTATGCGAGACCCTGAAACCTGAAGGCGGGAACAAATCACGCGTGACTTTCTACTATCTGCTCGCTGAGCATTTTGGAAAGCTGGACGCGCTTGCTGGATAAGATTTTTCTGTGTGGAAATCGTGAAAAGCCCGGCTCTTCCAGCCGGGCTTTTTAGCTTTTTCATACGGCATTTTCAGATAGAGGGTCTTCATGCATCGCTTGTTTGCAGCTCTTCCAGTGCCCGACGATCTTGCCGCGCGGCTCGACCCTCTGAGTGTCGACATTCAGGGGGTGCGTTGGCGCAAGCGCGAGCACTATCACGTCACGCTCTGTTTTTACGGTCATGTCGATGGCGAAATTGCGCATGAGCTCGCCGACGCATTGGAGGATGTTCGCGGACCATCGCTAGAAATCAGTCTGAGCGGCGTCGGCTGGTTCGGTCGCCGTGAGCCACGCGCGCTTTATGCGCGGGTCGACGAAAGTGAAGCGTTGTCCGATCTGGCTGCGGCGTGTCAGAAACTGGCGCACCGCTTTAAATTGAAACTCGGCCAAGACCCTTTTGTCCCACACATCACCGTCGCGTATTGCAATCAGGCACCGCTGGAGGCGGTACGACGTTGGAGCGAAGATTTTCAGATCCTGAGAAGCGAGCCCGTCTTGATCGACGCGTTCCATCTTTATGAAAGCTTCACAGGACACCGTCGCCAAAGTCAGTACGTTGCACAGGCAGACTACCAACTTGGAACCCATTCGTGAGGTCAGGTCTCTGTAATCGGACATTTTCTGAAGCGTGCAGAATCGACGCGCAGAGTTTTGTCTCGAACGCGGATACCTGCCATCGACGCGTTCGCTATCACGGTGCTTCACGCTTCGAAATCGTGATATTTGAGCACCAGCTCATCTCGAAAATCCACGCAATGAGCGCTCAAACCGCTTAAAAGGTGGCTTTTTCGTCACGCATTGTTCGCCAGTCTAAGAAAAAACAGGCTTTGCGGCCCAGCGACGGGTTTAAAGGCGCGATTGGCACACTCTGCTTAAAATTCGTGCGCACTCGGACAAAATTCAGCTGATCCAGACGTGCTCTATGGCGAAAACGGCGTGGTTGAGGTCTTAACGGACCACCAATCGCAATATCTGGAAGGAACGGATAAATGGGGAAAATGATTTCTCGCGGACTCGCGCTCGCAATGGTCGCCGGCGCATTCACAGCTCCGGCTGCAATCGCTGAAGGTGAATTTTCAGCCAACGTTGCTCTGACAACTGACTATGTCTGGCGCGGATTCTCGCAGAACAGCGAAAACCCTGCCATTCAAGGCGGCTTCGACTACGCCAATGGTGCTTTTTATGCAGGCACTTGGGCATCTATCGTCGACTTTGGCGGCGCGAACATGGAACTTGACCTGTATGGTGGTTTCGCCGGTGAAACCGAAGGCGGTCTGGCTTGGGATGTCGGCGTAATTGGATATGTTTACCCAGACGCAGACGATCTGGATTTCCTCGAAGTCTATGCCGGTCTCGGCTACTCATTCGACGCTATTTCTCTTGGCGGTTACCTCTATGTCGACCCAGACAATGAGACCGTTTACTTTGACGCTTCTGCTGGCTTCGCTGCGAACGATAGCCTTGGGTTTGACGTCACCGCTGGTACCTATCTCGACGGCTTCGACGAGTACACGAACTTCTCACTTGGCGCGACTTTGGCAACTGAGTATGTCGACTTCGATCTGCGCGTCTGGGGCACAGACGTAGACGATGATGATTTGGCTGACGAACGCGTCGTACTGACGGTTAGCCGCTCACTTTAAGCTCTGACGAGCTTTCACCCGCCTTTTGCCCTCCTGTCTTGGGCGGGTTTGACTGGCCGCTGTTGTTCCGAAGGGATCGCAGCGGCCTTTTCTTTTTGACAGATTCAAGCAGATCGGGTGCGCAGAAACAGGGCCACGCATACATATGCCAGCAAGAGCGTCCCGACGGAATCAAGCAGCCCCACCCAAACGGTCTTTTCGGCGAAGATAAATCCCTCCAGCATGGTCGAAAGGCTGAAGGCTCGCATCACCAGCATCGCACCGGTCAGAAGCAATATGCGCTGTAGCCCGATTGCGCGTTCGAGCATCAATAGCGCCGGCATAGCAAGCAGCGTGTCCGGATTGTGGGTTGGCATCAGAAATATTGTCAGGGCAGCCACTAGGATCGCCAAGTCCACCACGGCCCCACTCCGCGTCAGATCCAGCTGCTGTTGATGCACCATAATCGCAATTCCCAACAATGTGAGAAAACACAAGCCCAGCCAAACAAACGCGCTTATATCCGGCAGGCCGAGAAGTGCAGATGCGAAGAGCGGACCCGCCATATGGATCGGCCAGTTCTCGGGGAAGCCATTATACAGCGCGACATTGTCCAGGAACTGGCTGAACGTTTCGACCGGCGCCGAAAATCCGAGCCCGATCAGCGCCAGGACGCCCGTGATAAAGCCAGCGATCAAGACCGGACCACGGGCCCAGGACACGCAAACGAATAGCGCGAATGAAAGCGGCAACGAGAATTGCGGTTTCAGCAGCAAGACCACCAGAGCGGCTACCAAGAGCGTTCGATTGTGATCTCGCAGGGCCAATAGCACGCTCGTAAAGGCGCACAGAAGAAACAAAGTGGGCTGTCCAATGTGCAGCGCGATTGTGGCGCTATGCGAGAAGACCACGAGCACAAACAGGATTAAAACAAACA
>JAYZAM010000085.1:0-3889 GCA_036339715.1 Pseudomonadota bacterium
TAGAAGGTGCAGATTTTGCGAAAGATTTGGAAATTGAGCTCGGATTCCGGGTGAGTGACTACTCCACTTTCGGTAATTTCGACACCTGGAAAGCCGGACTGAACTGGGAAATCGTCGATGGTTTACGTTTCAGAGGCATGCTGCAGCGCGCGGTTCGCGCCCCGAACATCTCTGAACTTGGCAGCCCAATCACCACAGGCCTATCAGACGCCGACTTCGACCCATGTTCGAATGGCAACCCGAATCCAATCAGCGACACGCTTGTTGACAGATGTGTCTCAACCGGCGTGTTGGAAGCGTTGGTCGGTGTCGTACCGGACATTGTCTCCGGACAAATCAATGCGTTCTCTGGCACCGACCCCCTTTCTTTGCCAGAGCCTGAAACCGCAGATACGATGACGGTTGGGATGAGCTGGCAAACACCGGTCTTCGCAAACATGACATCGGGTCTACTCACCCTAGACTATTACGATATTGATATCACCGACGTTATCGGCGAGTTCACCGCTCAAGAAGTCCTCAATAACTGTTACACGCTCGGCGATGCGACCGAATGTGCAAAAATTAATCGTATTGGAAGCTCGCTTGGAACCACCGGCGCGGGAGTCAATCTATTCACGACCAACCTAGATTATTTCCGGGCTTCTGGCATCGATCTTGGAGTTCAGACCGATTGGGATCTTGAGCAGTATGGGGAGCTATCAGTCAGTCTCTTAGCAACTCTGCAAACCAAGAATGAAAGTCAGTCTTCAAGCTCAACACCCGTGACTGATTGCCTTGGCGTTTTCGGAAACGATTGCCAGCCAACGCCCGAATTGCGCTTCAATCAGCGTACAACGTGGAAACAGGGGCCATACACGGCGTCGTTGCTATGGCGTTATTTCGGCGAGGTCGATGTGCAAGAAACTCAGAGGGACGCGACATTCGATGGCTTCGAAACCATCTCACAGCAGCATCGCTTTGACGTATCTGGATCTTATGATGTTACCGAAGCGCTTAAGCTCACCGTGAATATTCGAAACGTATTTGATGAAGATCCACCAATTGTCGGGAACCAAGCTGGATCCACGGCACGGAACTTTGGCAATACATTCCCGAGTGCGTACGAAACGCTGGGACGCCTCTGGACCATTGGCGCCTCAGCAACGTTCTAAAACAAACTCGAAAGCAGCGGATCATTTGGTTCGCTGCTTTTTTTATCGCCGCACAGCGGGTGTCTCGACCTCGAGTCCATTCCCACGCGCCGCGAGATAGAGTTCGAGCGCGATGTAAGTCTCGTCGCCATAGGGCAGGGGTTCGGCCCGAACGCCTGTGTCGCAGTCACGCAAGCGGCGGTGGAGCGACCCGACCGATTGCCACTCAAACCGATAGGCCGGAAAACCATTGCTGTGGCCCTGACTGATCGTGTCGCCGCGAAGTTGTTTACCCCAGGTCTCCGTGTGGCATTGCTGGCAGGACAGGTTGAACTGACCGCGTCGGGTCAGAAAATAGTCTTGGCCCTGTTCCAAGTATGGCGCAGTTCGATCTGAAATCTCGACGCTTTGGGGCACCCCCTTCGAAGCGTTTGCGACATAGGTGGTGAGGGCCAGAAGATCGTCGCTTTCATAGGCCAGCGCAGGCAGGTCTTGATGCGTCGTCCGACATTGGTTGATGCGGCCTTCTAGATTGATCAAAGCGCCGGTCGTTTCGTCGATGGCTGGATAGGTTGCCGCGACAGCGTCTAAGCCGCCCGCATGACATGAAGCGCAGGCTGGTGCGGTCGAACTCGCGGTTTCAAACAAGGCGCGTCCGCGTTCGACCCAAAGATAGCCGGGATTCTCGAAATCATCGTCTTGCAGACGCTGCGTGTCTTGGGTCAGGAAGGCATAGCCAGACTGGATGGCATCAGGTTCAAGTTCGGTGATGGGAGACCGTTCAGGCGCATTGTCGAGATTCGGCGAGCAAGCCGCCAATGCGCCCATAATCAGCGCACTCAACGCCCTCATGTCACGATAATCTCTGCGCTATCTTGCCAGGTCGAACCATTTTGGTCGGTCCAAGTGAAATCGAACACACCGCTTTCGTCAGCGACGGCGTGAAACGTCATCAGGGGATTTGCTGCAATAGCCGGATGAAAGTCGGCGGCGAAGACCAGCGCACCATTATAGCGGCACTCAAACCGCGTGATGATGTCTCGAGGGATGACTTCCCCGCGTGAGCCGCGACGAAAACCGCTTTCCATCGCGTGCTGGATAAGCGCTTTGATTTCAATCACCTCGCCTTTGCTGGCGGAAGCGGGAACTGCGAGCCGAATACCTGCCATCTTGTCCACCTAAAGCACGACGCACGCAGCGAGCGTGACGACGGTTTCCATGCTGCCCGACCATAAGCTGCCATCGCTCATTTCAGCGACGGCCTGGATCGCTTGTGTGCCGGACATGCGAATTCGGGTCGAGACCTGCGCGCGGCCAGAAAGAGGCGTCAGGTGGAATTGCCCAATCAAGGGTAAGGGGTTGCGGGGCGACAGGATGGCAATCTGTTTGACATAATCGGCCTCTGTCATCGGACTATCGACGCTGACGTGTAGCGGGACTGAGTGCCCATTCTCAGCAATTGGCGGCAATTGTACCGTGACGCGCCCCTCGGTGATCGGGCGGTTGCCAAAGAGCTTTGTTCGTGCGGCAATCAGCTCGGCTTCGGAAGCGTTCGCTAGCATCGGCAGGGCAGAAATAAAGATCGCACCGCCACTCCCTGCAATGAACCCTCTACGGCTCAGATCCATGTTCAATTTAGTCGTCATTCGCCTTCAACGTTCCCAGATAGGCCACCAAATCTTCGAGCTCTTGCGCTGTTAAGACCGGATCATCCGTGAATTTAGCGCCCACCTGATATAAGTCATGATTGCGATAATAGGAGGGCATAAGCGTTCCGGGCCGAATGATTTGATAATCCGCGATACGCAGCCGTAGCTGCGCGGGCGTCAGCCGGTCGCCAATATCGCTGAGCGCTGGGCCGACATTGCCTTGAAACTCCGCATCAAGTGTCGAAACGACATGACACAGAACACAATGGCCGCGGTCCCGGTTTGCGAAGACCTCTTCGCCCTCAACCGGGTCTCCTGCTCTGGAGGTCAGAGCGCTCGGGATGCCATCGCCGTCGATCATCGAGGCGGTGATCAGCGTTGGTTCGGGATCGCTGCAGGCCGCAAGACCTATTATTATGAAACCGCAGGCAAGCCTCACCCGAAAGCCTCGTTTGTGATGGTTGTGAACCAATGGGCCGCCTGTGCGGCTTCGGCCTCGCGCACGTAGAGTTCTGCCCCAAGAGGACTCACGCCGCCGGCTCCAGAAATACTCTGCAGCGAGCCGTCGGCATTCGAATAAACGCCCGCGATCGAGATGGCTTCATTTGGGGTTGTGTAGGAATAGCATGTATTGGCAAGCACAGTCGGTTCTGGCGACAGGTCGGCGAGCAATCGCGCCACACCGATGGCGCAAAGTTTGGCCTGCAAATTGGCTGAGAATGCCGATTTCGGCATGGGCGCTGCGATGGTGGCGTCTCCGATCACGTGCACCTTAGCCTGAAGCGTCGACTCGAACGCAAGCGGTTCTATCGGGCACCAACCGGTTGCGTCGGTCACGCCAGCCTGGTCGGCAATCGCGCCAGCTTTTTGCGGCGGGATGACATTGATCACGGGCGCCGTATGACTTTCAAAATCAGTAAAGACGGTGTTTGAGGCGGCCTCCACGCGCGATACACGCCCGTCATCAATGGCCCCGCGCCATTCTAGATGGTCTGGATAGTGTTGCGCCCAGGCCTCCTGGAAGAGAGCCATTTTCGAAAACTGATCCTTAGCATCCAGCACGAGCAGCTTCGAGTTGGGTTTGTTTGTCTTGAGATAGTGCGCAAT
>JAYZAM010000086.1:0-4681 GCA_036339715.1 Pseudomonadota bacterium
GACGCGCTTGATTTTATTATGAAGTCGATTGAGGCGGCAGGATATCAGCCAGGTGAAGATGTTGCCCTCGCGCTCGACGCCGCCTCCACCGAGTTTTACAAGGACGGAAAGTATGTGCTCGCGGGCGAAGGTAAAACGCTCGACGGCGAAGGCATGGCCAAATACCTTACCGACCTGGTCGATGCCTATCCGATCCTCTCGATCGAAGACGGCATGGCGGAAGACGATTGGGACGGATGGGGCATCCTGACCGAAATGGTTGGCGACAAATGCCAGTTGGTCGGTGACGATCTGTTCGTCACAAATCCGGAGCGCCTGGCCATGGGTCTGCAGCGCGGCGCGGCGAATTCGATCCTGGTAAAAGTCAATCAAATCGGGACTTTGTCTGAAACCCTTGATGCTGTCGAACTGGCGCATCGCCACGCTTACACGTCCGTGATGTCACATCGGTCAGGAGAGACTGAAGATGCGACGATCGCGGACCTGGCTGTTGCCGTAAATTGCGGTCAGATCAAAACCGGGTCGCTCGCGCGGTCAGACCGGCTGGCGAAATACAATCAGCTTATCCGCATCGAAGAAGAACTCGGTGCGTCTGCACTCTATGCCGGGTCTGCACTGATCAACGCCTGATCCTGATCACATTCGCCTAAGCTGATCGCCGCAGAATCACCTCGCGCGGCGTTGAGTCTTAAGAACGAATTAACCAGAATGAGGGATCTTTCTAAACGTAGAAGGATCTCTCGATCATGACGTCAAAATGGGCTGCGGGCGCAATGTCCCTGACAATTGCCTATTTCGCCTACCACGCTTTCGCGGGGGAGCAGGGGCTTGGCACATGGACCGACAAGCAAGTTGAACTGGCAAAAAAACAGGCGCAACTAGCGATGCTTGAGGCAGAAAATGCTGCACTGCAAAAAGACATAGCTCGGCTTACACCGGGGCAAATTGACCCCGACCTGGTGGAATATCTCGCAAGACGCGATCTCGGTTTCGTGTATCCAGGTGAACTCGTGTTAGTTGACCGCGTTGTCAAAGATGCAAAAATGCATAACTGATACGACTCGACCTTGCATTCGTGATCTGCGTATTACGGGAAAAATACAACACCAGGGAGCCCAAATGGCCAAAGCCACGACCCCCAAGCGACGAGCTGCGCCCAAGCTTAAAAAGGATGAGGCGCTCAAATATTATCGCGATATGTTGCTGATCCGCCGCTTTGAAGAGCGCGCCGGTCAGCTTTATGGAATGGGCAAGATTGCCGGGTTCTGTCACCTTTATATTGGTCAAGAGGCCGTTGTGACCGGGATGCAGGCCTGCCTGAAAGAGGGCGACCAAGTGATTACCGGTTACCGAGATCACGGTCATATGCTCGCTTGTGATATGGATCCGCGCGGTGTCATGGCGGAGCTAACGGGACGCGAAGGCGGGTACTCGCGTGGCAAGGGCGGCTCTATGCACATGTTTAGCCGAGAGAAGAACTTCTTTGGTGGTCATGGTATTGTTGGCGCCCAGGTGCCAATCGGAACCGGGCTGGCTTTCTCGAATAAATATCTCGGCAAAGACAATGTGTCCCTCGCTTATTTCGGCGACGGCGCAGCCAATCAGGGCCAGGTATATGAGGCCTTCAACATGGCTTCGCTCTGGGATCTCCCGGTTGTCTACGTAATCGAGAACAACATGTACGCTATGGGCACCAGCGTTGAACGCCACGCTTCGGAAACAGAGCTTTTCAAGCGTGGCATTTCTTTCGAGATCGAAGGTGAAGAAGTTGATGGCATGGACGTTTATGCCGTCAAAAAGGCCGGTGAACGCGCCGTGAAGCATGCGCGTTCCGGTAAAGGACCATACATCCTCGAAATGAAGACCTATCGGTATCGCGGCCACTCCATGTCCGATCCAGCCAAATACCGTAAGCGCGAAGAGGTAGATGATATTCGAAGCCATAATGACCCGATTGATGGCCTGAAAGGTCAGATCATCGAGCAGGGCATTGCCAGCGAAGAAGACCTGAAAGCCATCGACAAGGAAATTCGGGCCATCGTTAAAGACGCTGCTGATTTCTCAGTCGAGAGCCCAGAGCCGGATCCGGCTGAGCTTTGGACTGACGTATTGCTACCGGTGGAGGCGTAATCATGGCTGTAGATATTTTGATGCCAGCCCTCAGCCCGACCAGGGAAGAAGGCCCGCTCGCGAAATGGCGAAAAGGCGAGGGCGATAAGGTCGAAGCCGGTGATATCATCGCCGAGATCGAAACCGATAAAGCGACCATGGAAGTCGAAGCGGTTGATGAAGGTACGCTCGCCAAAATTCTGATCCCGGAAGGAACAGAAGGGGTCAAAGTGAATGCTGTGATCGCGGTCTTGTCCGAAGATGGCGAGGATGCGAGCAGCGTGACGGCCAGCGCCGCGGCGGATGAAAAAGTAACGCCCGTGGCTGAACCGGAAGTGCTCGAGGCTCAAGCCGCCGCTGATGCGCCGACCGCGGAAGTTCTCACAAATCCGGATGTGCCGACCGGCACCACATATACCAAAACCGTTCTGCGCGACGCTTTGCGGGACGCGATGGCTGAGGAAATGCGCCGGGACGAAACCGTATTCGTCATGGGTGAGGAAGTCGCCGAATATCAAGGCGCTTACAAAGTGACCCGAGAGCTGCTGCAGGAATTCGGCCCACGCCGCGTTGTCGATACACCCATTACAGAGCACGGTTTTGCCGGTCTCGGGGTTGGCGCGGCTTTTGGCGGACTTCGCCCAATCGTTGAATTCATGACTTTCAATTTCGCCATGCAGGCGATTGATCACATCATCAATTCGGCCGCGAAAACGCTTTACATGTCTGGCGGTCAGATGGGCTGTCCGATTGTGTTCCGCGGCCCGAACGCTGCCGCCGCCCGCGTGGGTGCGCAACACTCTCAGGATTATGCGGCCTGGTATGGGCACGTTCCCGGTCTGAAGGTCGTCGCCCCATGGGACGCGGCTTCCGCAAAAGCGCTGCTAAAGTCCGCTATCCGGGACCCGAACCCTGTCGTCTTCCTTGAGCATGAATTGCTTTATGGACTCGAGTTCGATGTGCCAGATCTCGAAGATTATACCCTGCCGATTGGCAAAGCGGCTGTGATCCGGGAAGGCACGGATGTCACACTGGTCGGCTATTCTCGGATGGTCGGTTTCGCAATGGAAGCAGCAGACAAACTGGCAGAGCAAGGGATCTCAGCGGAAGTTATTGACCTGCGTTCCATCCGCCCGCTCGACATGGATACGATTGTCGAAAGCGTGAAAAAGACCAATCGCCTGGTGACCGCCGAAGAAGGCTGGAAACATATGGGCGTCGGCGGTGAGATCGCCGCGGGCGTCACCGAGCTTGCGTTTGACTATCTTGATGCGCCACCGCTTCGCGTGACGCAGAAAGATGTCCCACTCCCATACGCGGGAAATCTCGAAGCTATGAGCTTGCCGAACACTGAAGACATCGTCGCGGCGGCGAAAGCGGTCTGTGAGGGGATGTAAAAATGTCTATTAATATCACGATGCCCGCGCTCAGCCCGACCATGGAAGAGGGCACGCTTGCCAAGTGGAATGTCAAACCGGGTGACACAGTCGAAGCGGGCGACATCATTGCTGAGATCGAAACTGATAAGGCGACCATGGAAGTCGAAGCGGTTGATGTGGGTGTGGTCGCACAGATCCTGGTCGATGAAGGCACTGAAGGCGTCAAAGTGAACGCAATCATCGCGATCCTCGCCGAAGATGGAGAGGATGCGTCTTCCGTTTCTGCTGCAGCGCCTGCGGCGGCGGCACCAGCGGCCGAGGCTCCGGCCTCCGAAGCGCCAAAAACAGAAGCGGCTCCAGCTCCCGCCGCTGAAAAGCAAGTCGCCTCGACCCCGGTGCAAATGCCGGCCCTTGGCGCGGGCGATAACCGGATCAAAGCGAGCCCGCTGGCGCGCCGGATCGCGGCGCTGAAAGGGATCGATCTTGCGACGCTAAAGGGTAAAGGTTCGGGCCCGCATGGCCGGATCGTGAAAAAAGACGTTGAGAATGCACAGCCCGGCGCAGCCACGGCAGCCGCTTCAGGCGCGGCAGCTCCGACCTCACCAGATGGTCTGATCCTGCCACAAGTTCTCGATGATCGAGTGTATGCGCCGGATAGCTATCGCCTCGAGCCGTTGGACGGAATGCGCAAAACAGTTGCCCGTCGTCTGACGCAGAGCTTCATGCAGGTCCCGCACTTCCCTCTCAATGTGGAGATTGCGCTCGACAAGCTGCTCGCCGCTCGCAAGGGCATCAATGAAGCTGCTCCCGAAGGCGTGAAAGTGTCGGTCAATGATATGCTGATCAAAGCTTCCGCAATGGCGCTAATGGCCGAGCCGGATTGCAATGCCAGCTTCACCGATAATGGTATCGCCTATCATAACGGCGCGCACATTTCTGTAGCGGTGGCGATTGATGGCGGCCTGATTACGCCGGTCATTCGTGATGCTGAAAAGAAAGGCCTCGCCGAGATCTCGATCGAGATGAAGGATCTCGCCAGCCGGGCGCGCGAGCGCAAGCTCAAGCCTCAGGAATATATGGGCGGAACCTTCTCCATCTCGAACCTTGGCATGTTCGGCATCAAATCCTTCGCCTCGATCATCAACCCGCCTGAAGGCATGATCATGTCCGTGGGCGCAGGCGCGAAACAGCCT
>JAYZAM010000087.1:0-3437 GCA_036339715.1 Pseudomonadota bacterium
AAGACCGGTATAACGTGCCACGATGACACTGCCTGAGTCAGCAATAACGCCTTCCAGCGATTTGATGGCTTCGGCTTTTCCGGCTCTATCCATTACGGATCTCCTTCAAACAAGGCGACCGGACCATCCGGGCGCCTGGGGTTGCCGTCGATGACGCCTTGGCGCCATGTCGAGCGCCTGCCCAGGGCATCCGCAGACCAGTCCAATCTGTGAAACTCACAGACCAACCTGCATCACCCCGTCTATCAAAGGATTTACACTTCGAACAAAGCCACCCATGGTCTCGGACAGGAAACGGGAGACCGACGAATCGTCAATCTCCCGCAAGCCGCGTTCCTTAACCTTTCATCCACAAGCGCGCAACCCCCAAATTCACAAAAGTCAAGCCTTTTGCGAATCCCTGCTCTACTCGCCGTTCAAAGGGCGACGTTCCCCATCAATGATCACACCCCAAACCTCAATATCCGGCCAGTGTGCACCGGAGGTTTGCAGCGGATTTGCGTCCAATATCGTCAAGTCCGCACGTTTGCCAACTTCGATACTCCCGAGCTCATGTTCAAGACCTAATGCAAAGGCGGCATCGATGGTAATGGATTCCAATGCTTCCTGCGCTGACAGTTTCTCACTGTCGGTCAGTGTTCCGCCCTCTCGTGTCGATCTCAACATGTGTACGCTCGCCGCCCTCAATGGAAGTGGCGGAGCCAGAGGTGCATCAGAGTGTAACGTGACTGGAACGCCCGCCGCGCTGAGGCTTGCAAGTGGCAGGATCCAATTTCCGCGATCCGGTCCAAGTGGCGATTGATACGCTTCGCCGAGATAGAAGACATAATGGCTGGCGGCCGAGATCGCGGCGCCAAGCTCAGACGCACGTTCGACCTGCTCTGGCGAAAACAAACCAGCATGCTCAAACACGAACTTCCGGTCCGGATCAGACGGGCGAAACGCTTCGAGCGCATCGAGCGTTGCGGTCTGCGCCGCATCTCCGTTGGAGTGTATGCGCACAGAAAGCCCGGCATCCCAATAGGGCTGTATCGTGGGAACAATCTCGCCTGGCTTAAGAACCCAAAGACCCTGAGTGCCTTCAGACTGCCCACTCAGATATCCCGGTTCCGAGATCCGCATAGTCTGAGAATAGAAGGCTGCGTCCGTAAAGAACTTCACCTGCGGCAAGACCGGTGCGGGCGCCTCAATCCGACCCTCGACCATGCCCAAGACCGTATCGACTCGGTCCTCGCCGAATGCGTGCGCGAAGGCACGATGTTCTGGCACCAGGTATAGGCGATAGCCAGCATGATCGATGGACCGCCAGTTCGCTGAAATGTTCGCGTTTTCGAGCGGTAGCGTGAAAATTCCATAGCCGAGATCCGCCACAGTGGTGACACCGCCAGCCCGTAACAGCTCAGAAAAACCCTCCAGCCCTTCCGCAAGACGGTTCGGTGCGAGCAGGATCGGCCCGATCGCGTTCATCAGCTCCGGGATGGCATCCTCATAAATACGCCCGGTCAGTTCGCCGGATGCATCAAGATCCACCCCTTCGAAACGCTCATGCAAGGATGCCTCAATCCCCGCCCATTCGAGCCCGGCGCTATTAAGATAGAAATCATGGCTCGAATAATGCCAGATCACTAAAGGCCGCTCAGTTGTGATCGCGTCGAGATCGGACTTGGTCAGATCCCCATGCACGAGATTGTGGAAGCCATAGACAATAAGTGGCTCATCCGCCGGAGTTTCCGCTTCAATTTCTGAAAGCCGCTCAAAGAATGCTTCACGTGTTGGCAAGCCTCGCACCATGCCATCGGGCGTTGCCATCGGCCAGGGCGGCGTCAGCGGGGTGGCATATTGCAAAGAGGAAAGCCCCATATGCACGTGCGGATCAATCAATCCGGGGACAATGGTTTTGTCCTCGAACATAAAATTGGTGTCAGCCCCTGGCAAATCGCCTTGCAACTCCTGCAAAGTTCCGACCCCGATGATGAAGCCATCCCGAACAGCAACGGCTTCGGTTACCCCTGGTGTTCCCATCGTAACCACATGGGCCGCCGGATAGATGACTGCATTTTCACCCTGCGGCGGCATGGGCTGAATATTGCTGTCGCCGGAACAGGCCGATAGCCCGAATACGAGGGCGCTTAGTGCGCTTCTTTTGATCATAATTGTTTCTCCCGCCGCAAAGCTTGCCGCAAGTTTCGGAAAAAGCAAACAGCGACACACTGGACAATCGCATCCGTTCGCCGTCATTTGCGCGCCATCAGACTTTGGGAGATCTGTCTTGATGAAGACCACAACTATGGCCGCTCTTGGCGCGCTCATGCTTGCTGCGGCGTGCTCAGCCCCGGCAACAAATACAGAAACACTTGATGCGGAAACCACAGAGGCGACCAGCGAGCTCGCCGCTGATGCCAGCGCAATCGAAGCGTATATGTCATATCTCGCAGATGACGCTCTGGAAGGCCGCGAGGCCGGAACCGAAGGATATGACAGGGCCGCTGCCTATGTCGCCGCTGAAATGGAGAAGCTCGGCGTCGCTCCAGCGGGTAATGACGGAACCTTCTTCCAGACAGTTCCCCTGCAGCGCAGCTATCGAGTGCCGGAAAATCTGTCTTTCTCCGTCACTCGCACGGACACGGGCGAAGACCTCGGGTTTGAGATGAATGTCGACCAGGTCGTATATGGATCGACCCGTGATGCGCAGAGCTCGATCACAGCCGAAGCCGTCTTTGTCGGGTTCGGCATCGTCGCGCCGGATCTTGGCCGCGATGATTATGCCGGGCTCGATGTCGACGGCAAAATCGTCGTCAGTCTCGCCGGAACCCCAAAAGGCATACAGACTGAAGAACGCGCCTATTATGGCTCGCAAAAGGCTGCCGAAGCCTCAAAGCGTGGCGCGATCGGATCGGTTTCCATTCCCACACCGACGCGCGAACGCGTTTACTCATTCGCCCGGCTCGTTGGTGAAGGTCGGCTAGAATCGGCACGTATGAGCTGGCTTCAGCCAGATGGTGAAACTTTTTCCCGCGCGCCGAATCTGAAAGCCGCCGCAGGCCTGTCTATGGACGGCGGTCGTAAGTTGATTGAAGGCGCCGGCCAGGACTTTGATGCGATCATGGAAGCGGCTGAAGCTGAAGGCGGCGCTGTGGCGGGCTTCGATCTGCCTTACACAATCTCAATCAACCAGGCGTCTGCGCTCGATACGGTCGAGTCTGACAATGTCATCGGCATGATTGAGGGCAGCGACCCGGACCTCAAGAATGAAATCATCGTTCTCACGGCTCATCTCGACCATATCGGCCTTTCTCAATCCTTCGAGGATGACAAGATCAATAATGGCGCGCTGGACAATGCCGCAGGCGTTGCCACTATGCTGGACGTTGCGCGCATGGTGCTGGCTGGGGAACGCCCGCGCCGGTCGATCATGCTGTTAATTGTGACCGCTGAAG
>JAYZAM010000088.1:0-9236 GCA_036339715.1 Pseudomonadota bacterium
GAGAGCCGTCTACCCCAAGTCGGACTTCGCGGAGATGTTAGTAAGATCCGTGGCGAACAAGACCAATTCCTAGACAATATCGAGGAAATGGCCGTCGAACGTGCGGAAGCCGCGCGCGGTATTCTTCAACTGACCAAAGTCGGCGCCGGACGCATTTCCAGCGGAGAGAATATGGGCGGCCCCGAGGTCAGCTTCTCAAGCCTCATGGCTGGGGAATTCACGACCCCGGAAGAAGAACGGTTCGCCGTCCGCGTGGCCCAAGTTGCCGCCCGGATGGAAGAAGCACGTTATTTCGAAGAGCTGGTCGAGAATCTTCCACTGGCAACGCCAATTGGGATCCCGTCTCGCGTGACGTCGCCTTTCGGCATGCGGATTGACCCATTCAAGAAGCGACCAAGTTGGCATGGTGGTATTGATATGGGCGCGGGCTGGAACGCACCGATCGTTGCTGCCGGCCCTGGCACTGTGATCTTCGCAGGCACCAAATCCGGATATGGCCGGGTCGTCGATGTCGACCATGGCGGCGGATTTGTCTCGCGTTATGCCCACTTACGTCGTATAGTGGCGAAGAAGGGCCAAGAGGTCACGATTGGCGACAAGCTCGGTACCATGGGATCGACCGGGCGCAGCACAGGTCCCCACCTTCATTACGAGGTGCTGTTCCATGGAAAGCAGTATAATCCAGTAGAGTTCATTAAGGCAGGAAAGCATGTTTACGAAGACTAAGAGCGACACCCCCCAGGGCTTTAACCCAGCGCAAGACGCCGTCAGGGGCGCCTCTTCGAAACCGGCTTCGCGCGTTGGCGCATCAATTCTCTGCTCCGACGTAGAAATTCAGGGCTCAATCAAATCTCAAGGCGCTCTGCAAATCGACGGCAAGGTCGAAGGCGATGTGACTGCCGGAGATATCACAATCGGTTCCAGTGGCCAGATCCTCGGCGAGGTCAAAGCCGAAACGCTGCGCGTGAAAGGCAAGATCCGGGGCTCGATCCGTGCCCGCCGCGTTGAGCTTGAAACCGGAGCCTCGGTTGAAGGCGATATTTTCCACGCCGCTCTGATCATCCAACCGGATGCAAACTTCGAAGGTCAGGTGAAGCGCGAGGAGAACCCACTCAAAGAGAGCGCGCCAAAGCCCGCCGCAGCACCGCAACCAAGCCCTGCGCCAGCCGCCGCGCCACAAACCACAACAACGACGACTTTCGGAAGCGCTCCGGTTGCTCCCACAGCGGGCCCTGCTGGCAACGCATAAGTCGAACTAAATTGAATGCGAAAGCCGGTCTTTTGGACCGGCTTTTTTTATGGCGTCTCGGATGCTTGTTCGCCCAAAGCATGCGACAGAGCTGCGCTAAGGAACGGTGTCAGATCACCATCCAGAACACCGCTTGTATCGGACGTTTCGTGGTTCGTCCGTAGATCCTTGACCATCTGATAGGGCTGCAAAACATAAGAGCGGATTTGGTGCCCCCAACCGATTTCCGTCTTATTGTCATGGCTATCCTGAGCCGCTTGCTGGCGTTTCTGGAGCTCTAACTCGTACAGTCGAGACCGCAGCATTTCCCAAGCGGATGCGCGGTTTTGGTGCTGAGAACGTCCCGACTGACATGCCACGGCTATGCCGGTTGGCTCATGGGTGAGCCGCACTGCTGAGTCGGTCTTGTTGACGTGCTGACCGCCCTTACCAGACGCCCGGTAAGTGTCTGTGCGCACATCTGATGGATTGATATCGACCTCAATCGAGTCATCGATGACCGGCGAGACAGCAACCGAGGCAAAGCTTGTATGGCGCCGAGCGGAACTGTCGACTGGTGAGATGCGCACCAGACGATGCACCCCCTGCTCCGACTTCAGCCAACCATAGGCGTTTTCGCCTTTGACCATCAAGGTCGCTGACTTGATCCCGGCCTCGTCGCCCTCATGGCTCTCAACTTCCTCGACTTTATAGCCGGAGGCTTCCGCCCAACGGACGTACATTCGGCGGATCATCGACGCCCAATCCTGGCTTTCCGTTCCGCCAGCACCCGCATTGATATTGAGATAGCAGTCATTGCCATCGACTTCGCCAGACAAAAGCGCTTCGAGTTCCGCCTTCTCGGCTTTCTCAGCCGCACGCCGCAGGGTCGCCGCGACATCGGCCAGCATATCCTCATCGCCTTCAGCGAGTTCCAGTAACTCCAGACCATCAGAGGCTTCACGCTCAAGCTCGAGGACCGTTTCCATTCCGGTTTCGAGCTTTTGGCGTTCTGCCATCAGTTTACGGGCTTGTTCCGGATCATCCCAAAAATCGGGGCGTTCCGAGAGAGCGTTCAGCTCATCCAGGCGTTTTTCGGCGACGTCCCAGTCAAAGACGCCTCCTCAGCAGTTCGGACGACTGCTTGATTTGATCTGTAAGAGCAATAATTTCTGCTGACATGTTTTACCTGAACCTTCGTCGTGCGCTGGAAATGGCGGCGTTTCACGCTCAGGTCAATAAATGTCGTCGTCGATATCTTCAGTAATCACATCTGACTCGATCAACTCACCCGTTTCAGGATCTATTTGCGGACCAGTCTGAGCCGGTGTTTGACCAAAGATAGACGTATCGCCTGTTCCCGAGAGGCTCAGATTGGAATTATCCGAAAATACGCGCCCAGGTTCTGTGCCCGGACGGAAGGCCTCAAGAATAATCTCTTCCGAACCAAATGTCGGCAATTCGCCCGTACGGGCATCGACCGACACCAGGCGTACGCCTGGAGGGATCCGGAACGGAACCGGTGCCTCATCGACGAGCGCACGCGACATGAATTCCGTGAACACAACACCAGCAACTGAGCCGCCCCCCTCGCCTTCGCCGAGCGTGCGCGGCGTGTCAAAGCCGGTCCAGATACCGACCACCAGATCTGGCGAGAATCCGAAGAACAGCGCATCAACATAATCATTCGTGGTGCCGGTCTTGCCAGCCAGCGGCTTGCCAACACGCTTCGCGCGTCGTCCGGTCCCGCGATCAATCACGCCTTCCAGCATATGAACCAGCTGATACGCGATGATCGGGTCAACGAGTTGCGCGCGATCATCTGGCAATATCGGAGGCCCGTCACCGTCCCAGCTCTCTGCAATGCAGCCTTCGCATTCGCGCTGATCGTGCTTGTAAAGCGTCACGCCCCTACGATCCTGGACCCGGTCAAGCAGCGTCGGCGTCACTTCCTTGCCGCCATTGACCAGCGCCGCATAAGCTTTGGACAAACGCCAGGGCGAGGTTTCGCCCGAGCCAAGCGACATGGCCGGATAAGGCGGTAAGCGATCATAGATCCCAAAGCGCTCCGCAAATTCTGAAACGGCCTCCATGCCGATATCGGTGGCGACCCGTGCCGTCACCTGATTGTACGATTTCTCAAGCGCCACGCGCATGGTGACTTCACCATAGCTGAGGCCTTCGGCATAGTTTTCCGGCTTCCAGACTTCGCCGGTATTCTCGTCATAATAGACGTAAGGCGAGTCGAGAATGCGTACGGACGGTGTGTAGCCTTTCTCGAGCGCTGCACCATAGACAAACGGCTTGAACGATGATCCGGGCTGGCGCCGCGCCTGTGTGACCCGGTTGAACGGGCTTTTGAAAAAAGAATAGCCGCCCATCATTGCAAGCACCCGTCCAGTGTGCGGATCGAGCGCGACAATCGCCCCTTCAATCTCTGGAATCTGCTTCAGTTGCGCCTGTCCGACCGGCACCATAATCGGCTGTATCGGAATTTCAGTGACATCATCGTCAGCACTGACTCCTTCACGAGTTGGCGTGCTTTCTTGCGGGCTCATCGCTTGCCGGCTCACTTCCGCGAGTACGACATCGCCGGCGCGCAGTCCGGTCTGAGAGCCACCGCGCACATAAGTGTTCGCCCACTCCATGTCTTCCGCCGGGATACCAATTTTTGCGCCATCATTCAGCAAAAGTTCGGCACCTTCTGCCGAAGCGCGTAAAACCATCGCCCGTTCCCAGCTGCCATAGCCACTTGGCAGAGTGATCTCATTCAGCTGCTCCAAAACATTCTCTGAAGCTGGGTCAATCGCTGTAATCGGTCCTCGATAGTCGTATCGCCGGTCATAGGTCTCCAAGCCGATTTGCAGAGCTTCCTGCGCCGCCAGCTGAAGTTTCGTATCGATGGTTGTCCGGATCGAAAGACCACCGCGCTTGAGTTCATCTTCGCCGTACAGGTCGATCATCTGCTTGCGCAACTCTTGAACGAAATAAGTCGCCGCCGCGTATTCCGGGCCATAGAGACGGCGAGTTGTATTCAGGGGTCTTGCTTTGGCTTCATCGGCCTCGACTTGCGTAATGTAACCGTCATCAACCATGCGATTGAGAACATAGTTACGACGCAGCAAGACGCGCTCTGGATTGGTATAAGGGTTCACGCGCCCGGGAAATTTGGGGAGCGATGCCAGCACGGCCGCTTCAGACAGATTGAGCTCTGGCAATGACTTGTTGAAATAATTGAGCGCGGCTGAACCAACCCCATAGGAGCGGCCGCCGAGATAGATCTCGTTTAGATAGAGCTCGATAATGTGCTCTTTGCTGAACGCATTTTCCATGCGCCGCGCGACAATCGCCTCTTTCGCTTTGCGGACAATTGTCTGGTCGCGCGTGAGCAGCATATTCTTGGCGACCTGCTGGGTGATCGTGGATCCCCCTTCCATGCCACCGCTGCCGGTGATCTTGTTACGGATCGTGTTGAGGACACCGCGCGTCATACCGCGATAATCCATGCCGCCATGCGTGAAGAAGTTCTTATCCTCAGCCGCAACGAAGGCGTGGATCACGTGCTCAGGGATCGCCTCGTAAGGAATGAAAACGCGATGCTCATCCGCAAACTCATAGATCAGCGTCCCGTCACCGGCGTGAACCCGAGACGTTACAGGCGGGTTGTATTCTGCGAGGGTTTCGACGGATGGCACTGTTCGCGCCAGGGCCGCCATCCAGATGAAGAACGCAATCACGGCAAGGATGCCGACAACCAGACCGGCCAGCACAGTCCATAATAGGACTTTCCAGGTAAATACGCGTTGTCTGATTGCAGCCCACATAGGTTTGCCTCTCACACAGTTTCCCTCACGTGGGGGTGATTCCACGCTTTCGCGGCGAGACTAAGGCGGTTCTGCAGTGTGGCAAAGGCGCAGCCTCAGTTCGTTGCCAATAATAAATCCTGACGATCAAAGTAGGCGTCGATCGCACGTTTGATGGCCGCTGCGGATTTCCGTCGTCCGCGCTCAGATTTGAGCCGGCGGGCATCGTCCTTACTGGTGAGAAAGCCAATCTCGACGAGGACGGCAGGGACGTCGGGGGCAAGCAGGACGAACAAATTCTGTCGACGATGGGTGTTCCGCAGAAGCGGTCCCGCCTGACCAAGTTCTGGCACCAAGAATTCTGCAAAAATAGAAGAATTGGATTTGGTTTCGCGAACTGTGAGGTCTGCAAGAATGTCCGAAACCTCTTCAGAAGTGCCATATTCGATTGGCAAGTTCCAACCATGCTTTTTGGCGGTGCGCTCAATCCGCGCTTCGCCGCGCGTAGAGAGTGTATAGACCGAAGCGCCTTTGACGGTCGGAGCCCCCGCTGCATCGGCATGGATCGAAATGAAGAGATCTGCACCCCAATTGCGCGCTTTGGTGACCCGGTCTTCATGCTCTACATAGACGTCCGTTTCGCGCGTCAGGCGCACAACATAACGCGGATCTTCCTCGATCATACGCTTTAGCTTTAGCGCGGTTTTGAGGACAATATCGCTTTCCTTGCCGCCGATTACGGACAACGCGCCTGGGTCGCGTCCACCGTGTCCGGGGTCGATCACAATGGTGCGACGCTGACGCGCTGCAAGCGTTAAAAGCGTCCCGAACCCAGCGGGTTTGCTGGACGGGGTCTCCGGCAGACTGACATTCGCTTCAACTGGCGCCAGCGGATTGAGCCGTTCCGCCTCAGCCTCGGCATAGCGTTCGGCTTCAAACCGGGCAAAGCGGGAGGCATCGCGACGCGCCGCAGATTGAAACCGCGCCAGCGAGACGCCCGACAGATCCAAGATATAACGATAAAGACGCTCACTTCCGCTTGGCGGCAGATCGATTTCGCGCATTACCATCATCGGACGGTCAAGCTCGAAAATAATCCGGTCGACATCCAGCGTGTAGGCAAGCACGCCCCCGGTGGGTTCTGCAAAGAATGGCGCATGAGTCAGTCGAAACTCTTCCGGAACCATCTCGATCACCGGGCCAGCCTCTGTCTCACGCAGAAAGACATCTGGGCGCATCGCCGTCTCAGACGTGATGGTTATGCGCGTAAACTCTCCATCGCCTGCCACGCCGACCGATTGCACCTGCGCATGGGTCATGCATGACCATCCGATAAGAGCCAGAAATATGAGAATCAATTTCGAAAAGTGCATCGATGAGCTTCGCTTAATTGGCGCAAGGCTTGCGCATTATTATCCCACTGGGTCTATTTTGTGTACTCGCATGGCGATGAACACGAGATGATGCTTCACATCCTGAACTGAACTTGGACAGGAACAGAAATGTCATACCAAATTGCTAAAGTACGGCTATCGCAGATCACTTTCGCGACGATTGGCGCCATCGCCCTTGCTGGGTGTGCCACGCCCTCAGCGAGCGCTGAAACGATGACGGTCTATAATCTTTCTTCGGACGACACATTCATTCAGTTCGGTCAGCCCAATGGTATCGGGGATAAGATTATCTGGCGATCCGCAGTTGAGACGGAAGCCGGAGAGGTGCTTGGCATCGGTTCGGGGCACTGCGTTAAACTCGACGCAGCAGACAACTATTTTTGCTCTTTTCTGGTTGAGTTCGATGACCGTGGCTCGATTGCTGGTCATGGCATCTAACGCACAGAGCCGCTGGTTTCGCTGTTCCCGATCATTGGGGGCACGGGCGAGTTTGAAGGCATTGTCGGCCAGATCGAAACCCAACCCGTCGAGGACCGTGCGCGATTTAAATATGTCATCACGTATCAGTGATTCGGTCTCTGCCCTGATCGCATTCGGCGTTACGGATAAAAGGGTGAAGTGACCTTGAGACGCCTCTGACGCGCCAGCCGGGCGGATCGGCTGGCTTTCACGGCCCGAACACACAGGACTTTGATCCGATGAATTCGGAAATATTCCGCGTACCCGCATTTTGGGTCTTTCAATTCAGACAGAGAGAGGGCATGTAAGCGATACACCCAGAAATGGGTCGCAACAGAATCCCCGAACGGCGGGTGAACAGGCTTAACCCCCTGCACTATCGCCGACACCGGAACGGATAATATGAGCTTACAGGCCTTTAAAATTGGATCTGCGCGCCGCGTCATTGGAGATGCAGGCCGGACCGATTTGTTGCCTGTCCCTAACAACACATTTGCTGGCGCGCTCCGCCATCGTCCGCACCGTATGCGGGCTTTAGCGCCGTCAGCCCACAAGGCAGCTTACAATGAGCAAACTTATGCTGATCGACGCGGTCCACCCGGAAGAGACCCGTGTCGCCCTCGTCAACAAAGGACGTGTCGAGGACTTTGATTTTGAAACAACCGGCAGCGAACAATTAAGAGGCAATATCTATCTCGCGAAAGTGACGCGAGTTGAGCCATCACTGCAAGCCTGTTTCGTTGAATATGGTGGCAATCGCCACGGACTCCTCGCCTTCAGCGAGATACACCCTGACTATTATCAGCTTCCTCAGGAAGATCGCGATGCGCTGCTCGAAGAAGCTGCCCGCGAAGCCGAAGAAGCCGCTGATGACGATCCAGACGATGCGGATGATGACGATCTCGAAGAGACGGATTCAGAGGCTGACGAAGACTCAGACCGTGACGATGAAGCTGATCAAGACTCCGACGATGATGAGTCTGAAACCAATAGCGAACTCGACGTCGTCGATGCTGAAGAGGCAGACGCCTCAGACAGTGACAATGAAGACGGCGCAGAGGCTGCAGAAAAACCAAAAGCAAAATCCGAACGTCGTCGCCGCGGCGCCCGCAAATCACGCGGCACCTCAATCACTCGCCGATACAAAATTCAGGAAGTAATCCGTCGCCGCCAGGTACTGCTCGTCCAAGTGGTCAAGGAAGAGCGCGGCAATAAAGGGGCTGCTTTGACGACATATCTGTCCCTCGCGGGCCGATACTCCGTCCTCATGCCCAACACCCCGCGCGGTGGTGGCATCTCTCGAAAGATCCCGAACGGCAATGATCGCAAACGCCTCAAGGCCGTCATGGATAATCTTAACGTACCAAAAGGCATGGGCCTGATCGTCCGCACCGCGGGCGCGAAGCGCACCAAGTCAGAAATCGCGCGGGACTATGATTATTTGCAGAAACTTTGGGCCAACATCCGCTCGAAGACGCTGGAATCCGTCGCACCACAACTGATCCACGAAGAAGGCGGCCTCGTGCACCGGGCCATGCGGGATATGTTTGACCGCGAGATCGAAGAAGTGGTTGTGCAGGGCGACCAAGCCTATCGTGAGGCGAAAGATCTCGCCAAGACACTGATGCCCACACAGGCGAAAAAGGTGAAACGCTGGACTGCTTCAGCACCACTTTTCGTCAAAGAAGGCGTCGAAGAGCAGCTCGACTCCATCTTCTCTCCGACCGTTCAGATGAAGTCAGGTGGGTATCTCGTGATCAACCAGACAGAAGCCCTGGTTGCGATCGATGTGAACTCCGGGAAATCCACGCGAGAGCGCAACATTGAGCAGACCGCGCTGCACACGAACCTTGAAGCAGCAGAAGAAGCCTGTCGCCAGATGCGCCTCCGGGATCTGGCTGGCCTGGTCGTCATCGACTTCATCGATATGGACGAGAACAAAAATAATCGCGCCGTCGAAAAGAAGATGAAAGAGGCGCTCAAGCTCGATCGCGCCCGCGTCCAAAACAATCGGATCTCACAATTCGGCCTGATGGAAATATCACGCCAGCGCCGACGTACAGGCGTTCTGCAAGCGACGTCCGAGAAATGTGAGGCGTGTGATGGGACCGGTCATCGCCGATCCATCCCTTCAAGCGCTCTGCAATTGCTCCGCGCCATTGAAGCGCGTGCAGCCGGTGGTGGCTTGCGCGGTATGACCGTAACCGCCCCAACCGAAGTCGCTCTGTATCTGCTAAATTCAAAGCGTGATTTGCTGTCCGCCATCGAGGATGATGCAGGCTTTACAGTCGAGATCAATTCGTCCGCGACCATGATCCCGGGCGACTTCAAGATCGACGCTGAGAAATCATC
>JAYZAM010000089.1:0-5946 GCA_036339715.1 Pseudomonadota bacterium
CAACATGCGGGCCAGTGTCGTCTTACCTGCTCCTGATGGGCTGGAAATAACCAGCATGAGGCCGCGGCGAGGATCCTGATCGTCATTATTCGACATTCGCGGCTTGCTCCTTGAACTGATCAATAGTGCTTTTGAGCGCGAGTCCCACATTCGTCAAATCCAACGAAGCAGATTTTGAACACAGGGTATTGGCTTCTCGATTGAGTTCCTGAGCTAGAAAACCGAGATCTCGTCCAACCGCTCCGCCCGCATCCAACATGCTTAAACCCCGCGCAACGTGGGCCTCTAGTCGATCAAGTTCTTCAGTCACATCTGCCTTGGCCGCCAGGACCGCGATTTCGGTCACCAAACGTTCGTCCGAAACGATACCCTCAGTATCGAATTCAGAGATCCGGCCACGATATTTTTCGGCAATCGCCTCTTTCTGAATGTCTGAAAATTCGGAGGCTTGTCTGGTTAATTTTTCCATTTCGGACAATTGTCCGACAAGAAGTTTGGTGAGGCTGTCGCCTTCCGCGATTCGCGAATCTCTCAACTTTGACAACACATCGTGGCCAGTCGCAGTGAGCGCGTCGATGGCTCCTTCGATTTCAACCAGGTCTCGCACAGAACGATTTTCGGCCTCAACAACGCCTTTAACCGTCATTAAAGTGGCAAGGGCCGGGCCTGTCGCAAGCGCGCCCTCTGCCCTTTCATAAGCCGAAATAAGTGTTTGCAAGACGGATTCATTTACGACGACATCTTCGCCGGAAGATAAATCAATCCGCAAAGCAATCTGTAGATTACCACGATCCAGTAATTCGCTGGCCGCTTTGCGAACGCTCTGCTCAACGGGCTCTAAACCGGATGGCAGGTTCATACGAAGGTCGAGCCCACGTCCATTGACGCTTCGCGCTTCCCAATACCAGTTCCCCCACTCAGCTTCGCCGCTGACCCTGGCAAAGCCAGTCATCCCTGAAATGCCCATCAGTTCTCCCGTTCGCGGGCGATTTCTTCGCGTTCAAAACGCCGATACGCCGCTACATTTCTCTGGTGTTCCGCATAGGTCTTCGCGAACAGATGTCCACCCTTTCCATCTGCAACGAAGAACACATAGTCGGTTTCCGGCGGGTTCAGAACCGCAGCGATGGCGTCGCGACCGGGATTGCAAATCGGCGTCTTCGGCAAGCCGTCAATCTGATAGGTGTTCCAGTCGGTTTTGCGATCAATCTCGGAGCGATAGAGCGTGCGCCGCTGGCCCTGACGATTGTAGAGTGGTTCTCCGCCAGATACGCCATATATAATCGTTGGATCGCTCTCCAGGCGCATGCCACGTTTCAGGCGGCCAACAAACAATCCAGCGACCAGAGGGCGCTCATCCGCGCCTGCGGTCTCTTTTTCAACGACAGAGGCAAGGATCACGGCTTCGTAGGGGGTAGAAAACGGCAAATCTTCTTGTCGTTTGTCCCAGAGCTCTGTCAACAAGGCGTCCTGTGCTGCCTCCATGCGGTCAATAAACTGGGTACGCGTCGTACCTGCGCCGAATATGTACGTATCTGGGAGTAAGACGCCTTCCTCAAAAACGCGTTCGGGCATATCACCCACGAGATTTTCGTCAGCTGCGACCCGTCGCAGAATTTGCGCGGTGGTCAGACCTTCCGGAATGGTCAGGCGATATTGGATGACATCGCCTTCGACCAATTGTTCCAAGATATCGAGGACGCTTGCACGCGCGGGCAAGATATAAGAGCCGGCTTTTATCGCACTCTCGACATCATCAAGGCGCGCCTGAAGCCGTAAAACACGCTGATCCTCAATGAGACCGAGGGTTTCAAGACGGGCGCCCACGCTCGCAAGACCTTCGCCGCGCTCTACGACGAACGGCGTATCTGAGAGATTTGGCCCCGGTTTTGCGACCTCGGCCTGGAGCCAGAACCAGCCATAAGCCAAGGCTGCGCCCGCAATAATCGCGGCGACGAAAACGAGAGCGAACAAGGATTTAATTAAACGCATATAGACCTTCTTAGACGCACGGGCCCCAGCGTTATTTTGGTCGCTTTAGTCGCGCGACTAGTCAACCTTCCGCAAAATCAAAGACGCATTGGTGCCGCCAAACCCGAATGAATTCGTCATAGCTGCACGCACTTCGCCTTTTTTCGCTGAATGCGGGATGAGATCAATCGGCGACTCAACACTTGGATTGTCCAGGTTGAGAGTTGGCGGCATCACCTGATCGCGAATGGCCAAGGCGCAAAATGCGGTCTCAATAGCCCCCGCTGCACCGAGCAAGTGCCCAACCGCGGATTTGGTGGAAGACAGTGACAAGTTGGGAGAGTGATCTCCGAACAGGCGCTCTACCGCTCCTACTTCGCCTTCATCGCCACGCGGTGTCGATGTACCGTGTGCGTTGACATAGTCGATCTGATCGAGCGTCACGCCGAGATTTCGTTTAGCGTGGTCCGCTGCCATTTTCATCGCACGGTACCCGCCCTCAGCGCCCTCTGCAGGCGCTGTGATGTGATGCGCATCGCCGGTCAGGCCATAGCCTGCGACTTCTGCGTAAATTTTTGCACCACGAGCTTTGGCATGCTCATATTCTTCAAGAACCAGAATGGCAGCGCCTTCACCCATGACAAAGCCGTCTCGGCCTTCATCATAAGGGCGTGATGCCCGTTTTGGTTCGTCATTGTATTTTGTGGACATGGCCTTCGCGGAGCAGAAACCCGCAATCGCGAGTTCACAAATCACCGCTTCTGATCCACCCGCGACCATCACGTCTGCATCACCATACTGGATCAAACGTGCAGAATCGCCAATCGCGTGGGCGCCCGTCGCACAGGCGGTTACAACTGAGTGATTGGGCCCCTTAAATCCGTGCTTAATCGACACCTGGCCAGACGCCAGATTGATCAGCGCGGATGGGATGAAGAAGGGGCTCACTTTGCGTGGCCCGTTCTCGTATAGATTAATCGAAGAATCGTAGATGCTTTGCAGACCGCCGATACCCGAGCCGATCAGAACACCTGTGCGCTCTTGATCTTCTGTGGTTTCGGCCACCCAGCCAGAATCTGCGATTGCTTCTTCAGATGCGCCGATCGCATAAAGAATAAACTCATCGATACGGCGGCGCTCTTTTGCGCTCGCCACCGTATCTGGATCGAACGCATGCGGATCATCTTCTGATCCGCCGCCGCGGCCATCCTTGTAGGGAACCTGAAATGCAATTTTACACGCAGTGTTTGCCGGATCGAACGTATCGATCGGCCCAGCTCCGGATTCACCTGCAATCAGTCTTTCCCATGTCGCCTCTCGATTCGCAGCGAGGGGCGAAATGATTCCAATTCCCGTAATGACAACGCGACGCATCAATCAGCCTCTTATCCGACGTGAGCGTTGATGTGAGACACCGCATCGCCGACGGTGCGGATGTTTTCCTGCACATCGTCCGGGATTTCGATATTGAACTCTTCTTCAAACGCCATGACCAGCTCGACCAGGTCGAGTGAGTCCGCGCCAAGGTCATCGATGAAGCTTGCGCTCTCTACGACCTTATCACCCTCTACGTCGAGATTCTCGACAACAATCTTTTTTACACGCTCAAGAACGTCAGACATGGATACCTCTCTGATATTGTCTGATGGATAGGCTTCTGTGGGCCATGGTGTTGCCGTTAGCACACACTTTGTGACAACGCCAAGCCCTGCATACTGTGGAAAGTGCAATGATTATGGGGTAATTCCCTAGATCATCGCCATTCCACCGTTCACATGTAGGGTCTGACCCGTCACATATGAAGCTTCGTCAGAGGCGAGATAGACAGCCGCAGCTGCAATATCTTTCCCCATTCCAAGACGACCAGATGGAATTTGCCCCAGAAGCAGTTCTTTCTGCGCATCTGGCAGCACATCTGTCATCGGTGATTCGATAAATCCGGGTGCAATCGTGTTTGCCGTAATCCCTCGGCTTGCGACTTCCTGAGCCAGGGATTTTGTAAATCCGATCATTCCTGCCTTTGATGCGCAGTAATTCGACTGGCCAGGATTGCCAGTGACGCCGACAATCGAGGCGATCCCTATGATTCGGCCACCTCGGGCTTTCATCATCGGCCGCACCGCTTTCCGACAAAGGCGGAAATAGCTTTCAAGATTTACCCGGATAATATCCTGAAAATCTTCGTCTTTCATTTGCATGAGAAGCTTGTCACGGGTGACACCAGCATTGGCCACCAGAATGTCGAGTTTTCCACCTAACTCGATAGCGGTGCCGACGAGCGCATCCGCTTGCTCTGGATCTGAGAGATCGCAGGCCGCGATATGCGTACGTTCGCCCAATTCAGCCGCTAAGGCCTCGAGCTTCTCAACACGTCGGCCGGACAGGACAACGTCCGCGCCTGCGGCATGCATGGTTCGCGCGATTGCTTCGCCAATCCCGCCAGTTGCGCCAGTGACCAATGCGGTCTTTCCGCTCAGTTCAAACATATTCCCTCTCCTGCCTCTTTTATCCGTTTAGCCGTTCCGCAACGGCGTCTATTTCTTCCGGGGTGCCCATTGTTAGTCCCTCGAGCGCGCGAACCGTTCTGCGGTTCATGACGCTGAGAACTTTGCCAGCCCCCGCTTCGATTGTAAGTTCCACGCCTTCAGCGGCCATGTACTGCACCGATTCTGTCCAGCGCACTTGGCCCGTAACCTGTTGAATGAGCTGCGCACGGATTGCTTCTGGATCATTGCCCGCGATGGCTGTCACGTTTGCAATTAGCGGCGCTGAGGGCGCTTGAATGTCTATCTCCGACAGAGCCTCCGCCATTGCATCTGCCGCAGGTTGCATTAGCGAGCAGTGGAATGGTGCAGAGACCGGAAGTAAGACGGCTTTCTTCACGCCCGCTTCTTTTGCTCCCGAAATAGCAAGTTCAACCGCAGCTTTCGCACCGGAAATCACGATTTGTCCGGGCGCATTATCATTCGCGATCTCGCACGGACCTGCAGATGCGCCTGCAGCACATAAAGCGGTCGCTTGTTCTGGGCTTGCGCCGAGCAAAGCCGCCATGGCGCCTTCTCCAGCGGGCACGGCATCTTGCATGGCGTTCCCTCGAACCCTCAGGACTTTCGCGCAGTCCCCAACCGAAATCGCCCCAGCAGAGGCGAGGGCTGAGTATTCTCCAAGCGAATGACCCGCAATGAATGCCGCAGAGCCGGCGCTGATGCCATGAGCTTCTTCTAGAGCACGCATCGCAGCGACGCTCACCGCCATTAGTGCTGGCTGTGTATTAGCTGTCAGCTTCAATTCGTCTTCAGATCCCGACCAGATCAAACCCGACAGATCCTGACCCAGGGCGTCATCAACTTCATCAAACACTGCCTTGGCAGCGGAATACGTGTCAGCAAGATCTTTGCCCATGCCGATAAACTGGCTGCCCTGTCCTGGAAAAATAAACGCAAACTTGGTCATATGCGCTCCTATACTCGATTTGGCGCCCGCTTAATCTGCTGCGATCAACAGTGCAAGCGGGTTGATTTGATCGCTGTTTTGCGCTTTACGACGCGCTTCGCAAGGTTTGCGGTCCTCGAATTCGGAATGAGCCGGACAAGAGGGGCCATCGTGGAAGGGTTTTCCCGCCCGTCTGCGCCGCAAGCTAAACTTTAGGGAAAGACAATATGGCATTTTATGAGCACGTCCTCATCGCGAGGCCGGACATCTCACCTGCACAAGTTGAAGGTTTGATGGAAGAGCTGTCGACCTTCCTCGACAAGCAAGGCGCGAAAGTCAGCAAGTCCGAATATTGGGGCCTGCGCAACCTTTCATACCCAATCAATAAGCAGCGTAAGGGACACTATTCCCTTCTGAACATCGACGGTCCTGCTGAAGCGATCCACGAATTGGAGCGTCATCACCGGATTTCCGACGACATCATGCGCTACATGACCATCAAAGTAGAAGAGCTCGACGAGAACCCTTCTCCGATGATGAGTC
>JAYZAM010000090.1:0-9685 GCA_036339715.1 Pseudomonadota bacterium
CTTTGCCTCGGCGGTGATGAGCTCATTCTGCAAGCTGAGATAGGTGTCGCCGGCGCGCCATTTAAGCTGTGCGGGGTCGCCGACGGAGGCGCCTGGTTCGATCTCGATCCAAACAAGATTGTCGTTCACGCTCAGCGCAGAAATTGCGGTGCCATAATAGAATTGAAGGTCCTCGATACTCCAACCGACGCCCCAACGTTCAAAGGGGAACCAGGAATCATCGCCGATGATGAGGTCATATTTTTCCACTCCGAACTCTGCCACCTGCTCAGCGAGAAAAGACAGACAATAGCTCTCGCAATCCGGGGCGTCGCTGAGCATGGCGTCACCGCCACCTTTCAGGATCAAGGACGCTGGCCGGTTCGCGCCATTGTCTTCGATCAGGACCCGCGTGCCGGGGGACACCGCTTCTGCTTCCAGTTGATCAAGATAATGATAGCCGGCGAGCGTTGTGATGATTTTGGTGTTTGAAGCCGGGGTGAACCTTTCATCCGGACGCAGCGTCAGAAGCTCTGTCCCGTCCATCTTTGCGACGACCAATCCCCAACGGATGCCGGTATGGTCAGGGTTAACCAGAGCGGCCTCAGCGTCGCGGGTCTGCAGATTGGATTGGCACGCGCTCGTGATGCATACACAGAGGGCAACAAGAGCCTGTTTGAAGCCTGCCATCATCGATCACCTCATCGTTTCAAAAAAGGGTAGTGGGGATGGGTGAGTGTGTCACGCGCCTCAAGGCGCCACACTGTTCAAACGGTCGATGCCTCAATCTCAACCCTTTGCGCGCGGTCGCCAAACGCCTCAAACAAGAACTCTTCGGTGCCTGTAAGCCAGGCCTGCCCGCCGAGTTCGATGAGCTCGTCGAACAATGCGGCGCGCCGATCCCGATCCAGGTGAGCAGCGGCCTCATCCAGTAGGATTAGTGGGCTGGGGCCCGTGCCATCATCGCAAAGTGCGCGCGCGCTTGCCAGAATGAGGCCGATCAGCAGGGCTTTTTGTTGTCCCGTGGACGCTTCACTTGCGGGTGCGCCCGTAGGCCTGTGTACGACGTGAAGATCGCTCCGGTGGGGGCCGGACAAAGTGCGCCCGGCAGCCTGGTCCCGATATCGGCCCTTCGCCAACTGCTCTGCGATCAGATCCTGAACATCGAACAAACTTGCACCGCCAGAAGCCAATTGTTCCGCTTCGCCATCCAGGGATAGGTCGCCTTTCGGGAAAAAGCCCTCCGGTCGTTCATCAATCGCCGTTTGAAGCGCCAGCAGGATTCGCGCTCGATTGGCCGCGATCAAAGCGCCGGCTTCGGCCATTCGGCCCTCAATGGCGTCCGCCCATGCCGGGTCGACACGGCCGCGCTCCAACAAGGCATTGCGTTCACGCATGGCTTTTTCGTAGCGGCTCGAGACACTGCCATGGCTTGGAATGTGTGCCATAACCTGTCGATCAAAAAAGCGGCGCCGTTCACTCGCACCGCCTCGAAAAACACTGTCCATTGCAGGTGTTAGCCAAACGATACGAATGAGATCGGCCAGATCGGTCGCCGTCGCTGGAGCGCCATCGAGCCGGATGGTTCGCTTGTTGCCATTGCCGCTCGTGTCGAGTCCAACGCCCAGTTTCCGGTCCTCATCAAGCGTCGCTGAAATTGTCCAACCGGTCGGTGCATCATGCCGCGTCATTTCAGACAGCGCGGCGGCCCGTAAGCCACGTCCTGGCCCAAGCTGACTGATTGCCTCGAGGACATTTGTCTTGCCCGCGCCGTTGGCGCCCCACAGGCAAACCGGGCGCGCATCGAGCTTCAGGTCGAGCCCTTCATGGCTTCGAAAATTGGTCAGACGAAGGCGGGTAAGGGCGGTCACTAGACCCGCAGCGGCATCAACACATATTGTGCGCTCTCGTCACCTGGATCGAGCACCAGCGCAGGTGATGCAGGGTCGTTGAACAGAAAGCGAGCGTCTTCCGCTTCGATCTGTGCGGTGACATCGAGCAAGTATTTGGCGTTAAAACCGATGTCCATTTCGTCGGCTTGGTAATCGCACTCGATTTCCTCATGTCCCTGGCCGGTCTCGGCGCTGTTGACCGCCAAAGTCAATCGACCTTCCGCCAAAGACAGTTTGACTGACCGTGAGCGCTCTGCCGAAACCGTGGCGACCCGATCAACGGCAGCTTCAAACTGCTTATTGTCAATGATCATCGCCTTCGCATTGCCCTTTGGGATGACGCGCGCATAGTCCGGGAATGAGCCATCGATCAGTTTCGAGGTCAGTTGCGCGCGACCCGACTTGAAGACCACTTTGGTATCAGAAACCGAGACTGAGACGTCTCCGTCCTCGCTATCGATGAGGCGGCGAACCTCTCCAACAGCTTTTCGGGGTACGATTACGCCTTGCAATGATTCCGCGCCGCTTGGGGCGTCAACTTCGGAAAGGGCGAGGCGATGCCCATCTGTGGCAACGGTCCGGAGCTTTTTGCCGCCGTCGGTGTCTGCTGTGTGAAGATAAACGCCGTTCAGATAATAGCGCGTTTCTTCTGTAGAGATCGCAAACCGTGTCTTATCAATCAGGCGACGCAAGTCTGCGGCTTCCATCTCGAAATTGGTGGCATCTTCATCAGGCACCATGGTCTGAAAATCACCCGCGGGCAGAGTCGGCAGGGAAAATTTTGACCGCCCTGAGCGGATGGCTAATTGATTATTGTCCGGGTTCAGCTCGAGTTCCACGTCGGCACCCGCTGGCAATTTGCGGACAACGTCAAACAGGGTCCCTGCTGGGGCCGTTACCGCGCCATCCGCGTCAATTTTTGCATCCGCATGATCCACTGCCTCGATATCGAGATCGGTTGCTGTGAATTTAACCGCACCGTCTTTTGCTTCAATCAAGATATTGGACAGGATTGGAATAGTGTTTCTGCGTTCCACGACATTTTGGACATGTCCGAGCGCATTTAAAAGCGCGCCACGTTCAATTGTCAGCTTCATCTCATCATCCCTTTTACCGGTTGTCCGGTCTTGCCCACTTTATTGGTCATTTTTAACGAATCGGCCCGCTCCTATTCAGGAACGGGCCGCTAAAGTCACGAATTTGCAGCGAATTGCAAGTCTTTGTCCGTCCTCGTCTGTGGATCAGCCCGGTTCGTGCCCGGCGAGACGGTCAAACACCGCGTTTTTGACCCGGTCGATCTCGTCGCTCATATCGCGATCCCCTTTGTCCAGGGCTTTTTTGACTTTGCGATATGCATGCAAAACCGTTGTGTGGTCCTTCTTTTTATAGGCCGTCGCGATTTGCGGGAATGATTTGTCGGTCATAACCCGGGACAAATACATTGCGACCTGGCGCGGATGACAAATTGTCCGGACTTTGCTCGCGCTTTCGATATCCGTTTTCGAAATCCGATAAAGATCCATGCATGTGCGCTTAATATCGTCCAGCGTCGGAGTTCTCGGTTCGCCAGCAATTCGGCGAATGACGGTTTCGAGCATTTCCGGTGTCGGTGCGAGTTCGCCATAGCCGGTTTCCAGCTGCAGGCTCCAGAGTACGCCGCAAAGTTCCCGGCCGGCGCCGCGAACGGTGGCGACGATGCGATCGACCATTGCGTCACTCAATACAAAGTTTGGTGTGTCCTTGGCGATCAGCTCTGCGTGGCGGCGAACAATTGCCTTACGCATTTCACTATCCGGCGTGCCGACTTCCACGGAGGCCGCGCCTTTGATTTCTCCAGCGAGCTCTTTCGACAGGCCGACCATATCTCCTGGCGCAGCATCGGCCGTAATAATGACGTGCCCACCCATTGAAGTGACCGCCCGAACGGCGCCAAAAAACGCCTTATCGGTTTTCGCTTTGCCGGCGATCCAATGCAAATCATCGATCATCAACAGATCGTTTTGTTTGACATAGGCCTGCAGAGCACTGGTATCGCCCGAGCGCGCATCATTGACGAAACGGGTCATAAACTCTTCGGCGGAGATGTAGGCGAGACGACGTTGATCACCCCGCAACAGCGCTTCAGCCTCAATCGCTTTGAGAATATGGGTCTTTCCAGTCCCAGGCTGCCCGTAAATAACGATCACGCCAGCTGGGATTGGAGCGCCTTTTGCGACCCGCTTGCCGAGCCCGACTGCGCGGGCGTTTGACGGACCAGCCACGAGCGTTCCGAACGTCATGGTGTGGTCGACATCCACGTCAGTATACTCGGCGTCGTCAGGTGCGGTTTGTGAGATCGAGTCTTCACTTTCCGCCAGCCAGGGATCGCCAATCATATCGCGAACGTCAGCCGGAACCCGCTCCCAGAGTTCGAACTTGAGGCGACGTTGCTTCTTATCTCTCTGAAGCCAAGCTTTTTGGAGTGGACGTGCGAAGTCAATTGTGACCCGGTCCAGTGTCAGTTGATCGGGGGCTGCGATGACGATTGATTTGTTCACCTCAGCAACAAATCGAATGGCCGTCAGCCATTGTTGTGAATTATCTGGTTTGGAGTCCGCTTCGACCGCCTGAAGGGATCTGGACCATAGCGCTTTTGCACCCAGCGCTTCTCCATCTTGAACTGTGTTGGTTGAAGAGTTCTGTCCTTCAACCCCGGTTGTCAGCCCCATCAGATGTTCCTTTCACGCATTCTTTTTATGTTCATCTTTGCGACCGATCGGAACAGACACGACCTCTGTTCGGGTTTATAAAACCCGCTACAAAAATACGCTGTATGCAGAGGACATTCCGTCGATGTGATTAATAAATCAGAGACGGATTTTCGTTGCAACTGAAGAATGTTTACAATGTCCTCAATTGCACCGGTTGACTCACGCGAGACCCTTGAAGAATCACTAAAAAAAAAGAAAAAATTTCTAAGCTTGACAGGTTTGAACCCCTCGTCACTGCAGGGTATTCGAGCTTTGTTCTGTCAACGTCTTACACGCGGTTTCCTTGTGGATTTTCGAGATTAAGACATCGAGATAATTTTGTTGCGGTCGACATAGAAAAAGCCCGCATGGCGCAGGCCAGCGGGCTATCATTTTTCGTCCGTATAGAGACGGTATTTGGGGCGTTACCCCATCGCCTTTACGCGGGCGGAAAGACGCGAAACTTTGCGGGCTGAAGTGTTTTTGTGGATCACTCCTTTGCCGGCCGCGCGCATAATCTCAGGTTGTGCGGCTTTGAGCGCCTCGGCAGCAGCAGATTTGTCACCTGCTTCAATCGCTTCTTCCACTTTGCGAACATAGGTGCGCATACGAGAGCGGCGCGCTTTGTTCACTTCGGTGCGCGTTGCAATCTTACGCACCATCTTTTTGGCTGATTTCGTGTTCGCCATCAAAAACTCCTTTGGTCGCCCTATCTGGCGAAGAGGCGGTAAGTACATAATCGACTTGGTGGCGTCAACCGCTGGCACACCGCAGAAGTGAAGAATCTGCTGAGCGAAAACCGCCCTATAGGATTCGGGTGGATTTATTGGTTTTTAAAGTGAGCCTGTCGCTTATCAACAAACGCTTCCATACCCTCTTTCTGATCTTCTGTCGCGAACAGAGAATGGAACAAGCGTCGTTCAAACATCACGCCCTGACTAAGCGGTGTCTCATAGGCCGCGTTGACCATTTCTTTGGTCAGCATGGCAGCAGCGCGCGGCATGGATGCAATTTTCTTGGCAACAGCTTTTGCTTCTTCGACGAGATCATCGCTTGGAACAATCCGAGAGACGAGGCCGCACCGCTCCGCTTCTTCAGCATCCATCATGCGCCCGGTCAGGCACATCTCCATCGCTTTAGATTTGCCAGCGAAGCGCGTGAGCCTTTGTGTTCCGCCGGCGCCAGGGGAAACGCCAATGGTAATTTCAGGCTGTCCGAATTTCGCATTCTCTCCGGCCAGAATGAAGTCACACATCATGGCGAGTTCACAGCCGCCGCCGAGGGCATATCCGTTTACCGCAGCAACCAGTGGCTTGCGCATTCGTGACGCGCGCTCCCAGTTCCGCGTGATGAAATCGCTATAATAGGCATCCATATAGGACTGGTCACGCATCTCTTTGATGTCGGCGCCCGCCGCGAAAGCCTTTTTTGATCCAGTGATGACAATACACCCGATCTCTGGATCATCGTCGAAACGATCGAGCGCGGCGGTTAGCTCGTCCATCAGTTGATTGTTGAAGGCGTTGAGTGCTTCGGGGCGATTGAGTGTGATCACAGCAATTGCGCCATCGACTTCGGTCAGAAGTGTTTCATAGGCCATGAATTCCCAGCGGTCCTTATTTTGCCTCTTTAGCCGTGCGATACGGCTTCCCATCAGTGCCATGGCTTAGATTATATTACAGCAAGCGTCGATAGGCGTTATCAGAACCGAGGTTTTGGGAAAAGCATCCTGAAAAACAAAATATTTTGATTTATTGTTCTGCGGGCCTTATTAATAGAATTTGTCATAATTTGTATATATGGATCTAAATTTTTGATAGAATCGAGTTTTACTTATAAATCCTTCGTATTTCTGGGTGTTGTTGCTTTCGGTCTTGCAGCGCAAGCGGAACCGTCAAAGCGGCAAGATCTTGTGGTGGATTATGTGACCGCCGTGAATGCCTGTGATCGGGTTCAGCTTGACGCGCTTTTGCATAATGATCACGAGGGTTTTTCAGTCAGAGGGCCCCTTGGTGCCGGAATGGATGGCGATGCGCTTCATAAGCAATGTGAGGCAGGATATGCGCTGGACTTGCGTGCGACAAAAACCATTTGGCTGACGGACGAAGCTGATCTCACGCAAATTGCGGGTATCGAATTGACGGGCACGCTCAGTCACCCTGTCCGCGGCACGAACCCTAACAATCTGCGGATCACTCTGGTGGCCCGGCGTGAGCCATCCGGCCCGCTAAGGGTGCTGCACACGCACTATTCCGCTTTGAGGTGACGGACCGTCTAAGACGCCCGACTTTTCAGCTTATAGATCAGCTCCAGGGCTTCCCTCGGCGTCAGGTTGTCGGGATCGACCATATCCAGCATTTCGAGGGCGGGATGTGGGTCCTGCGACGTATCGAGTTCGACCTCATCATGCACCGCCGCGAATAGGGGTAATGTGTCCACCGCATCAGGCGCCGCTTCGAGCTTCTTTAAGACTTGTTCGGCTCGTCGAACCGCACGTGCCGGCAAACCTGCCAGTTTCGCGACTTGCACGCCATAAGATCGATCGGCCGGACCGGCTTGAACATCGTGCAGGAAAACCAGCTCATCTTTCCATTCTTTTGCACGCAGAGACAGGTTGGTGGCACTCGGTAAGTCTTCCGCCAATCCGGTGAGTTCATGATAATGTGTGGCAAACAGGGCCCGGCATTTATTCTGATTATGCAAATGCTCAACCGCCGCCCAGGCAATAGCCAGGCCATCATAGGTTGATGTGCCACGCCCAACTTCGTCGAGGATAACGAACGAGTGCGGCGTGGCTTGGGTAAGGATTGCGGCTGTCTCAACCATCTCAACCATAAAGGTCGAACGTCCTCGAGACAGGTCATCGCTGGCGCCCACGCGCGAGAATATACGGTCTGCCAAACCGAGTCTGAGGCTTCGTGCGGGAACATAGAGGCCCGCCTGCGCGAGTATCACTGCAAGACAGGCTTGCCGCAAATAGGTCGACTTACCGGCCATGTTGGGTCCGGTCACCAGCGCTAGGCGAGGGGCTTCGTCGCCGTTCGCATCGAGCTTTACCTGATTGGCAGTGAAGCCCTCGCCTTGCTTTCGCAATGAGGCTTCAACCACAGGATGGCGCAGGCCATCAGCTTCGAATATCGCGGTCTCTTCCAGAGTCGGACGGACCGCCGCGACCTCACCAGCCCAATCCGCATTCGCCGCCGCCACATCCAGTTCTGCCAGCCCTTGAGCCGCTCCGCTGAGAAGATCTGTTTGTTGTTCTACGCGCTGGCAAAAGGCTTCGAAAACCGCGAGCTCCCGCCCTTTCGCAATGTCGTCAGCCCGCGAGATCTTTCCCGCCAGCTCAGAAAGCTCAGACGTTGAGAACCGCACATTGGACGCGAGCGTCTGACGGTGAATAAAGGTCTCGGCGAGTGGGGCCTGCATTAATGGGTCAGCATGGCGCGCCGGCACGTCGATGAAATATCCGAGCACATTGTTGAACTTGATTTTCAGCGCGTTGATGCCGGTTTGGTCGGCATATTTTGTCTGAAGTTTCGCGATGATTTGACGACTATCAGCTTTCAGTGCGCGCGCTTCATCCAGGGGCGCATCCCATCCGGACGCGACAAAACCACCATCGCGTGCCAGCATTGGCAGATCGTCCGATAGGGCTTGGCTAAGATCCGCGGCCAGGGCCGAGAGATCCGGATGGTTCGTCAGCGTCAGCGCCTGATAGGCCCGCTCTATCAGGGCGGGTGGGTTGGTGCGTGCACGCGCGGCTTCGGCAACAGATTGTTCTCCGGCTGTGAGCGCACCTGCAATAGCGGCCAGATCGCGGGGGCCACCGCGGCCGAGACGAATACGAGACCGAGCCCGTTCCAGGTCAGGAGCCTGCCTGAAGTGTGTGCGGATCGCTGCGCGCAAATGCTCATTGGCAAGGAAATAGGCGACCGCATCGTACCGGTCTTGAATCGTCTCGCGATCCGTTTCCGGTTGTGCCAGGCGCGATGCTAATAGGCGCGCACCCGGCGCAGTAAGAGTCCGGTCGACGGTCGCCAGCAACGAACCTTGTCGCGACCCGTTAAGGGCCATATCAATCTCTAGACTGGCGCGCGTTGCAGGATCAATCGCCAAAACGGAAGATGCGGCGCAGCGCAAGGGTGGATCTAGCCGGATATCGGCCCCCGCCTGGGTCAATGACAGATAGTCGAGCAGCACACCGCAAGCGGCGAGTTCTGCTTTGGAAAACGCTCCGAACGCATCGAGCGCCGCAATTCTGAAAGCCTCTTTTAGCAAGCGCTCTCCCGTTTTGGCAGAGGCCGCGGCATTTGGGCGATACGTCGTTGGCAGCTTCAGCGCGTCGTTCGCGGTATATACGAGCGGTCGGTCTGCATCGCGTTCCGTAATCAGCAATTCCTTGATCGGAAGTGCGCTCAGCGTTTCCGCCAAAATGTCAGGCGAGAAGGGGCGAACTTCGAACCGGCCGGTCGAGACGTCGCAGGCAGCGAGCGCGGCTTCGGTGCCGCCCGTGCCAAATGCGATCGCGACCAGGGCCTGACCGTCACGCGCTTGTAAGAGGCTATCCTCCGTGATCGTTCCGGGCGTGACAATTCGGACGACCTCCCGGTTTACAATCGCCTTGGAGCCGCGTTTCTTGGCCTCGGCCGGGCTTTCCGTTTGTTCGCACACAGCGACGCTTTCGCCTGCTTTGATCAGGCGCGCCAGATAGCCTTCTGCGGCGTGATAGGGCACACCCGCCATGGGGATCGGTTGGCCCTCATGCTCGCCCCGCGCAGTCAGTGTGATATCGAGGATCTCGGCTGCCCGTACCGCATCTTCGAAAAACAGTTCGTAAAAATCGCCCATTCGAAAGAACAGCAAAGCATCGGCGTGACGCGCCTTGATCGCGAGATACTGCGCCATGAAAGGCGTTGGCGCCTTTGGTTTGTTAATTGGTCCAGCGGTATCAGGCACGGTCATGCGAATCCTTCAGCAGCTGTTCTGAATAAAGCAATCACAACCGCTTGTCCCCCCTTGCGGACACGCTTATGAGGCATCAGAAATTTTGAAAAGCCGTGAAAGGCCACTCAGACATGAAAAACA
>JAYZAM010000091.1:0-4717 GCA_036339715.1 Pseudomonadota bacterium
CTCCTCATCCAACCAGATGATTTCGTCGTTTTGCCCTGCGATGGGGTGATCGCGCAGCAGCCCTGTGCGTTGGTGGTTGCGGGTGGAAAGCGCGTGCTGTTCGGCGCGCCGAGCGGCGCTGCGATTTCATTCAATCAGGATGAGTTAAAACAGTTGGATGCGGTCTTGCTGTTTTCGCTCCGCGCGATCGATATTGAAGGTCTGGACGATGTACGGAACCATTCATGGCGCGCTGGGCGAGACGCGGCGCTTCTGGTCATAGGGCCAGCAGGTCTGGACGATATCGTACCGGCACTAAACAAGGCTTATGAGCAGCCGGATGCCCTCCGCATTGTAGAAGATGGCATTCCTCCCGGCGGCTTTGATGCGGCGGTTCTGGTAACGGGTCTATCGGTGCCGGGGCCGGTGGTATTCGATACGGGCGACTTGCGAATCGAGAGACTGAGCACAGGCTATAAGGTGTTTTATGGGCAAGCCGAGCCGCTTGGTTTGGCAGCGTGCGGTGCCGATTTGGAGCGAGATGCGGGTTTCACGGTCTCTTGCGCTGCGGATACTCCGGACGTCGCTTGGCCGCTCTCGGAGCCCGTAATCCTACAAAAGCAATAGCCCAAAAAAGCGACGGGGTCCTACGTGAGTAGGACCCCGGTCTCCCCCGAGACGCCCCCATCCGGTCAAAAAGTGACCGTGGACCGTGGGCGCTGGGATTTGAACTTTTGAGTAAGAAGTGTCGACCGCGCTGTCAAATCGATACGTGCAAGAAAACGCCGACCCAAATCGAAGTTCGTGATCACTGTGGCAATCCAACAACGACCACGATTGACAATTCTGAATATCTCCGATAGTTAGGAAACTAACTAATAAATATGAGGTCAATCATGTTCACACGTCGAAACATCTTGATGACAGGGGGCGCTGCAGCGCTGATTGGCACGGCAGGGGCCGTTGGGATTGCGCACGGTCCAGGTCTCGCTAAGGCCCGGGCCCCATGGCAGCAGGCGGGGCAGAGTTTTGGGGATCCCCGGATAGATGCACTGGCCTATGCGATTCTCGCGCCCAATCCTCACAATCGTCAGCCATGGCAATTTGATTTGGTCGGAGACGATCGAATTGATGTCTATGTCGATCTCGATCGCCGTTTGCCGCATACCGATCCATACGATCGACAGATCACGATCGGGTTTGGCTGTATGCTTGAGCTGTTGCGTATGGCCGCGGCGGAAAAGGGTTTTGTCGCTGAGATGACACCGTTTCCAGATGGTGCGCCATCGCCCCGCTTAAGCGGAAACCGCATGGCTCAGGTGCGTTTCAGACCCTCTTCGGATACCCAAAAAGATGAGCTTTTCGCAAATATTCTGTCCCGCCGCTCAACCAAAGAGCCCTATGATCTGGACCGCGAAGTGGCTCAGGATGTTTTGGACACGGTCATCTTAAGCGGAGAGGGCGACCTGAAGATTGGTGGAACGCTCGAGCCTGCCCGGCGTGACCGGATAATCGAACTCGCCTGGCAAGGGTTTCAGATCGAAATGGAAACCGATCTCACTCGACGGGACAGCGTTGACCTCATGCGGATCGGCAATCGCGCCGTCGTCGAAAACCCGGATGGAATTGATATGGGGGGCATCCCCATGGGCCTGTTCAAGATGACCGGGATCGTCACTCCCGAAGGCTTAGATACGCCCGGCAGCACCGCCTATAATGAAGGATTGAAAATGTACGATCCGATCATTCATTCGGAGCGGGGATTTGTCTGGGTGATTGCAAATGAGCACACGAGACTGAGTCAAATACAGGCCGGGCGGGCCTGGGTGCGGATGAATTTGGCGGCACAGAAAAAACGGCTCTGCATTCATCCCTTGAGTCAGATCCTTCAAGAGTTTCCCGAAATGGCAGAACCCTACGAAGCGATCCGCACAGAGCTAGGGGTGGGGCCAGATGGCGTCGTTCATATGCTTGGGCGCGTGGGTTACACGAAGTTTCCTGCCGCCAGCCCACGTTGGCCCGTCGAGAGCAAGCTGATAACCTCCTGAACATGAGCGATTCTGATTCAGCTGGCACCGTCTTCACCCTGTTCAACGAAATCGGGATCATCAACCAGCTCAGCACGGCGCGTTTTGCCCGGGCTTTGGCGCCGGATCTGAACCCGTCGGAGTTTGGCGTTCTGAATCACTTTGTGCGCCTCGGCGATCAGAAATCTCCGAGTTATCTCGCCAAAGCGTTTCAGATGACAAAGCCTTCCATGACGGCCATTCTCGGCAAGTTACAGTCAAAGGGCTATGTCGAGATTGTCAGCAGCGAAGCAGATCGACGCCGCAAAATTGTTACGATCACCAAGGCTGGGCGCGCCGCACGACAGCGTGGAATGGCTGCGATGGCCCCGCTGGCCACCTTGCTTCTGGAGAATCAGGACTTGAACGCGTTGCGAAAAATACTTCCAACCCTGACGGCGTTGCGCGAATTCCTCGATCAGGAGAGAAATGCAGTGGATGGACTCGGCTGATCTCTTGGCAGCGGGTGCAAATCAAGCCTATTGCTACCAATTCGTTAACGTTTGGCGCATATTTGTTAAGGATATGACGTCAACAAGGGCTGGGTTTGATGATTGCCTTGTTTTTTATGATTTATGCCGTGCTCGGCGCTGCTGCGGGTTGGGGACTATACACGTTCGCAGAAGTTCAGCTGACACTGGCCATTTGCGGCGGCGCGATCATCACGGCGCTTCTCGGACAGGTTCACCTGTTCAGCACACGCGCGGGCGATTCTTCTGAGCTCACGACACGATTGGACGCCCTGGAATCGGCACAGCATAGTGAAAAACAGCGCATCGACGTTGTGGAAGCGCGGACGACGGCGGTCGAAACTACCGTCAAACAGGAACTGACTGAACGTCGCGATGCACTGGTCAGTGAAATGCGCCAACTGGAAACGCTGATAGAACGGCTATCTCGCAGTTTTGAGACCAAGCTCGCTGATGCTGAAACGGCTGGCGAGGTTGCACCGCAGGAAGATGCTGTTTTGCGCCGCGTAAAAGATGCGCTTGAGGATGGCCGAGTTGATCTGCACTTGCAGCCCATTGTGTCTTTGCCGCAGCGACGTGTCTCTTTCTATGAGGGATTTACCCGGCTTCGCGATGCGGACGGGTCATTGATCCTCCCTGCCGATTTCCTCGATGCCGCCCGCCGCGCCAATCTTCTCGGTGTGGTCGACAATATGATGCTGTATCGGTCGGTTGAAGTTGTTCGACGTCTTGCGGCGCGTGATCGTCGCGTCGGGGTGTTCTGCAATGTGTCGTCACACTCACTCGAGGACCCGCACTTTTTTCCGTTTTTCCTCAGTCACTTAGAGCAGAATCGTGATCTGGCGGGGGCGCTCATATTTGAAATTCGCTCGAGCCGTTTTGAACACAGATCCCGTCAGATGCGCGAGGCGATGGAGCGCCTGACTGCGCTTGGGTTCCGCTTCTCGATCGATCACGCGGAGAGCATCGAGCTGGATCTGCCGCGCTTGCAGGATGCGGGGATCCGCTTTGTCAAAATCAAAGGCGGCACATTGATCGATCAATTGCGTGATCCGTTTGGGCCGCGTCCAAATTCTGCTGCCGACCGCAAGCTTTCCGGAGAAGAGGTTGCGCCGGTTTGCTCACGCTATGGGGTCACCCTGATCGCGGAGAAGATCGAAGAAGAGGTCAGCGTCGTGGAAGTTCTGGAATATGGCATTCCATACGGGCAGGGCCACATTTTCGGAGCACCTCGTCCGATCAAATCATCGCTGATGGAAGAAACAGCCCCGCCCGCGGAACTCGTTCGAATGCTGACAGCACGCGCGTCCTAGATTGACGCGGTGCTGTTCGCCGCCTAACTCGCGCGCATGACTCAACCACAATTTCCGGGCGGGCTCGCCGCCATTGCCGATCAGTATGACGCCGTACTTTGCGATGTTTGGGGCGTGATTCACAATGGCCGTTACGCGTTCGAAGAAGCCTGCGAAGCTCTGGTGCGATTTCGTGATCAAGGTGGGGCGGTTTGTCTGATCACCAATGCGCCCGTGCCCAAGGAACAGGCGATCCGTTATTTTGACCCGCTCGGTGTGCCGCCCGAAGCTTTTGATGATTGTGTGACCTCCGGCGATGCAACGCGTGAAGTCCTGGCGCAAAGAGCTGGCGAAGTGTTCTGGCGCATGGGCGCCGACTCCGGCTGGGAGCATGATAGGTTCCTGTATGACGGCCTCGATCTCCAATTCGGTGAGATGCGCAATTCCGACACGGTGCTGTGTGTCGGGCTCGAAGATCAGATCAATGACCACCCAGATGATTATCGAGACCGACTCGCCGAAGCGGCGGACCGGGAAATGCAAATGATTTGCGCAAATCCGGATATTCGCGTTCGCATCGGCGACCAGTTGCACTGGTGTGCCGGGGCGCTTGCGAAAGTCTTTGAGGAAGAGGGCGGCACAGTCATTTATCCCGGTAAACCCCATACGCCGATCTATGATTTGGCCTTGGCGCGCCTGTCAGACCTTGGTCTAGAGCCCGCGAAAGATCGGGTGCTATGCATCGGGGATAGTCCTGCGACAGACCTAAAAGGGGCGAGATCCCATGGGTTTGCCGGCCTCTATGTCGGCACCGGCCTAAAAGCACATGGACCGGATTTTGAGCGAGAAGTTTTGGACCTGCTGGAAGACTATGCTGTGGCGGCAAATTGGGCGATGCCGAAACTCGAGT
>JAYZAM010000092.1:0-5359 GCA_036339715.1 Pseudomonadota bacterium
GGTATGTTTGCTTATACCGTGTAGATCGGGCTAGGATGGGATTAAGGCGGCGGTGATGAGCAAGCAAGAGACCAGTTCGGAATTTACGCTTTCGCGATCGGTGACACATTTATTGCACCGGGCGCAGCAGGCCGCTGTAAATGAATCAGCCAACGGCCTCGCTGAACAAGGACTCACCATCCGCCAGTTCGCGGTCCTTGCCGCGTTGAATGATGAAGATGGACAAAGCCAGTCCAATCTCGTTGAGGTGACAGGCATAGATCGCTCAACTCTTGCAGATATGGTTTCGCGCATGGAGAAAACCGGGCTTGTCGCTCGGGTGAAATCGCAGGAAGACGCCCGCGCGAAAGCGGTGTCTCTGACCGAGGCGGGACGCACGGCGTTTAACGCTGCCGCTCCGGAAGTCATGGAAGCCGATCAGATCCTCACCGAAGAATTGCGCAAATCGCGCCGCGAAAGCTTGCTTTTGTCGCTTTCGATTATAGCTGGCGACTATGAAGACGAGGAAGAAGAGCCTCGCAAGTCGAAGAAGAAAAAGAAGAAAAAGAAGAAGAAAAAGAAATAGGCCTGATCTCTAATCTGCCTGCTTTTTCATGCGCTTCAGACGCGCTTTTGATAAGTGAACGCGTAACAGACTGAACGCGACCATGAACGCGGGCAGTACCAGTCCGATAATCGTTATCGACCAGACATAGATGGCATCATCCCCGAAGTTGGACATCAGCTTACGCCCCCTCCAGTTTCAGTGCCAGAGCACGGTCAGCTTGCTGGGTGTAAACCTCTGCGCGCATCAACATCATGACCATTGCCGCTGCCAGCAACGTGTGTCCGCCAAAGCCCCACAGCAATTGTTGTAAGTAAACAATGTTCATGCCTTCGCCCTCGACGCGCGGTTCGGCGGCACCAATGCTGATGACGCTGGATGGTTGGTGAATGGTAGTTGTCTGCCACATATCGACCGACACTTTGATGATCGGAACATTGACGATCCCGACCATAGCAAGGATGGCGGCGGCGCGGGCCGCTTTTTGGCGGGTTTCGAGCGCGGCTCTAAGCGCCATATAACCAAGGAACAGGAAAAACAGCACTAGCACGGACATCAGGCGACTGTCGCCGAGGATGAGGTTGTGCCAGCCGGCGCCCCAGCCTTTTTGTCCCCAGATCGAGCCGGTAATGAAACAGAGTGCGGTATAGCCCGCGCCGATTGGCGCAATGGCGCGCGCTGCGACATCGGCGAGCTCGTGCCGCCAGATAAACCAGACAAAACTCGCGCCAGCCAAAGCCGCATATAGCCCCATACAGAGCCAGGCCGACGGCACATGCGTAAACATGGCGCGCATCAGATCACCGCCCTGTTTTTCATCGGGGGGCACCACGAACAGGCCATTATACAGGCTCCAGCCAATCATGATCGCGCCGAGCGCGAATGAGATCGGCACGGCGAGTCGCGAGAAGCGCATGAACCGGAGCGGGTTGGCGAGATAGGACAGCATATTGATCAAATAGCCTTCCTCTACTCCGCCGCCAACCGTAAAGCCGCGCCCATTGCAGCGGGTGCGACACCGAGCGCAAACAGAGTACATGCCGAGAGGAACAAAAAGCTCGGGCTGTCGAGCCCGCTTTCGGCCATTTGCACGCCAAAGATGAGCGCTGGCACATATAGCGGAAGGGCGATCAGCGCGATCAATAAGCCTGCCCGCGCGACGCTCGCGGAGAGCGCGGCAGCAACGCCGCCCCATAGAAAGAAGACCAGTCCGCCCATGGCATAGCCAACCATGGCTGGTATCATTTTTTCGGTCGGAACGCCGAGCGCATAGCCGATGATTGGCGTCATCAAGACGAGGGGAAAACCAGAAACGAGCCAGTGCGTGAGTGTCTTGATGGCTGCTACCAGCGAGATCGATCCGACATCCTGAAGCCAGAGATCCAGTGCGCCATCCTGCAGATCCGATTGAAACACGCGCTCCAGCGTGACCATGGACGATAGAGCAAGCGCCAGCCAGAGGATGCCCGGACCGACGCGGCTGAGCAGCTCGGCCTCCGATCCCAGGGTGAACGGCACCATGGTGGCTGTCCCGGCAAAAAATCCGAGTGGCAAAAGGAGCCCAGCGCCAGAGGCCCAGGCTTCCGAAAGCGCGGAGCGAAATGCAGAGAAAAGCGGTGCGGCGCTCATAGCACCACCTCAACACTAGCTTGAACCGGCGCCGTCCCATGCAGTGCCGTGATCACGGCGCCGCCCGCCGCGCGATGGGTTTCGATCATTTTGGCGAGCAAGGCCTGACCGTCGACATCGAGTGCATTGAACGGTTCATCGAGCAGCCAGAGCGGTCGCTGTTCCAGGTGGAGCCGGGCAAGCGCGGTCCGACGCTTTTGTCCAGCTGAGAGCATACGGCAGGGCACGTCTGCCGGACGGTTTAACTCCACGCTTGCGAGGATCTCCGATATGTCTTCGCGGCTGCCCCATACGCGCGCCCAATGCGCAAGATGTGTGCGCGGGGTTTCGTACGCTTTCAGCCCGTTCGTGTGACCAATCCAGTGGTGAAGATCGCGCCGTTCAATGGTCCCGGCTTGCGGTTCCGACAGGCCTGCAAGTTGCCGCAACAGCGTCGTCTTACCCGATCCATTTGCGCCGCGCAGAAGCACCAGATCACCGGCCTTCGCAGATACCGAGACATCGCGATACAGAATGCGCTCACCGCGTACTGCGGCCAGGCCAGTTCCTTCAATCAGCGCGACGTCACTCAATCGTCATGTCCTTCGACTAGATCTGCCAACACCTTGGATTGTGCGAGGAATTGCGCCGACCGGTCAGCATGCCTATCTATCGTGCAAGACATAGGGCGCACCAGATATGCGCTTGTATTCACATGCAAAAGAGAGGTTCGTTTGCTCATGCCATCCCTCGACAGTTTCAAGGCCCGCCAGACCCTGACCGTAAACGGTAAGGATTATACTTACTACTCCCTCGATGCCGCAGCTAAGAACGGCCTGGGCGATATTTCCCGCTTGCCGGCCTCCTTGAAAGTGCTGCTGGAGAATATGCTGCGCAATGAGGATGGCACAACGGTGACCCGAGACGATATCGTGGCGTTCAAAACTTGGCTCGACAATGGTGGACGCGCGACCCAGGAAATCGCCTACCGTCCAGCTCGCGTCCTGATGCAGGATTTTACCGGCGTCCCAGCCGTGGTTGACCTGGCGGCGATGCGCGACGCCGCGCAAGATCTTGGTGCAAGTGCAGACGCCATCAATCCGCAAGTCCCGGTGGATCTGGTGATCGATCATTCCGTGATGGTGGATAGTTTCGCCGGCCCGGACAGTTTCAAACGCAATGTTGAAATTGAGTACCAGAGGAACAAAGAGCGCTATGAATTCCTGCGTTGGGGATCGACCGCCTTTGAAAATTTCCGCGTGGTTCCGCCTGGAACCGGGATCTGCCATCAGGTCAATCTGGAATATCTAGGCCAGACGGTTTGGACCCGGGAGGTCGATGGTGAGACGATCGCTTATCCCGATACATGCGTGGGCACGGATTCGCACACTACGATGATCAACGGGCTCTCTGTGCTCGGCTGGGGTGTCGGCGGGATTGAAGCCGAAGCCGCAATGCTGGGGCAACCGGTCTCGATGCTGATCCCTGAAGTGATTGGTTTCAAACTCACTGGGAAACTGCCGGAAGGGGCTACGGCGACGGACTTGGTTCTGACCGTTACGAAAATGATGCGAGATTATGGCGTGGTGGCGAAGTTTACGGAATTCTTCGGACCCGGCCTCGCCAATCTGACGCTGGAAGATCAGGCGACCTTGTCGAATATGTCGCCTGAATTCGGGTCTACCTGCGCGTTTTTCCCAGTGGACGATGATACGATCACCTATCTGACCAATACCGGGCGCGATACGGATCGAATTGCACTGGTTGAAGCCTATGCTCGCGCGCAAGGTTATTGGCGACCTGAAATGGCGGATCCTGACTTCACTGATACGATCGAGCTTGATCTGTCGACTGTCGTACCGAGCATTTCCGGTCCGAAGCGACCGCAGGATCGGGTTTTGCTGTCTGAGGCTGATACACGCTTCGCCGAAGCCATGGTCAAAGAGTTCGGAACTGCGGCGGATGATGCCACCGCCATACAGGTCGAAGGGGAGGACTTTTCAGTCACACATGGCGATGTGTTCATTGCGGCGATTACCTCATGTACGAACACATCCAATCCAAGTGTACTGATCGCAGCTGGATTGCTGGCGCGAAAAGCGGCGGCGCTTGGGCTTGACCGCAAGCCCTGGGTCAAAACCTCTTTTGCGCCAGGTTCGCAAGTCGTGACCGACTATCTTGATAAGGCAGACCTGACCAAGGACCTAGACGCGCTCGGTTTCAACCTGGTCGGATATGGGTGCACGACCTGTATCGGGAATTCCGGGCCTTTGCAGCCGGAAATCTCCAAAGCGATTGCCGATGGTGATCTTGTGTCCTGTTCGGTCTTGTCTGGAAATCGAAACTTTGAAGGCCGGATCGGTCCTGATCTGAAAGCCAATTATCTGGCATCTCCACCTTTGGTCGTGGCTTATGCCATTGCCGGGTCTTTGAAGATCAACATCACGACCGAGCCCTTGGGGCAGGATCACAATGGTAAGGATGTCTATCTGAAAGACATCTGGCCGACCTCGCATGAGATCGCCGAGATCATGGCGCAATGCGTCACGCCGCAAATGTTTTCTGAGCGCTATTCCGATGTCTTCAAAGGCGATGCGCTCTGGAATGATATCGAGGTCAGCGGCGGCAAGACTTATGATTGGCCACTCGGCTCAACTTATGTGCAAAACCCGCCATACTTTGACGGTATGACTCAAGACGAACAGGCGCCTGCGGATATTCACAAAGCCCGCGTGCTCGCGCTGTTCGGGGATTCCATCACCACGGACCACATTTCGCCGGCCGGTTCGATCAAAGCTTCGAGCCCTGCGGGTGAATATTTACAAGGCAATCAGGTTAGCGTGCTTGACTTCAACTCTTACGGCTCGCGACGCGGCAATCATGAAGTGATGATGCGCGGCACATTCGCGAACATTCGGATCAAGAACCAGATGGTACCCAGTGTCGAGGGCGGCGTCACCGTTCACCATCCAAGCGGCGATCAAATGCCGATCTATGATGCCGCTATGCGCTATATGGACAAGAACGTGCCGCTCGTCGTGTTCGCCGGAACGCTTTATGGCAACGGCTCATCTCGCGACTGGGCCGCCAAGGGGACAATCCTGCTCGGGGTCCGGGCCGTGATTGCGGGGTCTTTTGAGCGCATTCACCGTTCAAACCTGATCGGCATGGGGGTTCTTCCACTTGAATTCGAAAACGGCGTAAGTT
>JAYZAM010000093.1:0-5082 GCA_036339715.1 Pseudomonadota bacterium
GGGTCGATTGTCAATTTCGGTCGGGGCCGGTTTCGATTGACTCACAACCACTGGCGCGTCGGTCTCAGTAATCGCTGGTGCGGGTGGCGGGGTTACGGCGACGGCGACATCCTGCGCAGTAACGCCCGCAGCAACAACAGAAACGCGAACTCGGCCTTCCAGCTCAGGATCGAAAGTCGATCCGAGAATGATATTCGCATCTTCGTCGACTTCGCGGCGAATTTCATTGGCGGCTTCATCGAGCTCGAACAACGTCATGTCATAGCCGCCAGTAATATTGATCAGAACGCCTTTGGCGCCGCGCATCGAGACATCATCGAGAAGCGGATTGTCGATGGCAGAACGGGCCGCTTCAAGGGCACGACCTTCACCCTCGCCTTCGCCCATGCCCATCATCGCCGTGCCCATACCTTTCATGATTGTGCGCACGTCGGCAAAATCGAGATTGATCAGGCCCGGCATAATCATCAGGTCAGTAATTCCGCGGACACCGGAATACAGGACGTCATCAGCCATCCGGAAGGCTTCAGCAAATGTCGTCCGCTCATTAGCGATCCGGAAAAGGTTCTGGTTTGGTACAACAATCAAAGTGTCGACCGTGTCATGCATACGCGAGAGACCACCTTCGGCGGTTTTCATGCGGTGCGCGCCCTCGAAGCCGAACGGTTTGGTCACAACCCCAATTGTCAGGATGCCCTTGTCGTGTGCCGCCTTAGCGATGACAGGCGCCGCGCCGGTTCCGGTTCCGCCGCCCATTCCGGCCGCGACAAATACCATGTGCGCGCCTTCGAGTGCCGCGAGAATCTCCGGCATCGATTCCTCAGCGGAGGCTTCGCCAACTTCAGGACGAGCACCTGCGCCAAGGCCCGAGGTCGTCTCCAGGCCGAGCTGAATGCGATTATCTGTCTTCGAGCGACGCATCGCCTGAGCGTCTGTATTCGCAACATAGAACTCAACACCCTGCAGGTTCGCTTCGATCATATTATCGACAGCGTTGCCACCAGCGCCCCCAACGCCGATTACGACAATGCGTGGTTTCAGTTCTTTCGTCATGCCCTGTTCCCGATCTCTTTAATCTACACACCGAAGTTGTGTCTGGGAGCAGAATGAATGGCTTGGCCTAAAAGACTCTTAAATGACTGGCAATTCGCTCAAAAATTTTCACGGATCCAGATTAAGATCTTCGCAATCACTCCACGCCCGGATTTCTCTCCGGTCAGCGCCGATGCATTCCCAGCCCGTGATGCATCTGCAAACCCCTTCAATTCATAGCTTATCAGACCTGCGGCTGTGGAAAAGGCTGGATTTCCATAATTCTCGCCTAAAACATCAGCATCAATCGGACGTCCCATCCTAACCGGTTGTTTTAGCACGGAAGTCGCGAGTTCCCGAACGCCTGCAAGCTGGCTCGCGCCCCCGGTTAATACGGTTCGTCTTGGCAGAATTGGACGTAATGGGCTCGCGGTCAGATGCGCCTGCACCATTTCAATCAGTTCTTCGATTCGCGGCGCGATCATGTTGGCCAGCTCACCGCGTGTCATTCGGCCCGCTTTAAGCCGTCCATCGTCACCAAGACGCGGGGCCTCGATGCGTTCTGCCATGCCGGGCCCATTTGTGTCGGCGGTGCCATTCAGCGTCTTCAACCTTTCGGCCGCCGCGAAGGTTGTTCCGATACCTTGCGCGATATCCGCCGTCACACGCGAGCCACCCACTTTGACCAGGTCGAGCCAGGCGGGTGCTCCATTCATGAAAACAGATACGGAGGTCACGCCGCCGCCAAAATCAATACAAATGGCGCCATTCTCGATTTCGTCCTCGATCAGGGTGCCGGCGCCGCTGGCCAAAGCCGACGGAACGATGCGTTCGATCCCAAGATGCGCCCGTTGGACGCATTCTTTGAGATTGTTCACGAGGGATTTGGGGGCCGTGACGACGTTGAGCAGCACCCGGACACGATCACCGATCATTCCGACCGGGTCTCGAATATCATCCTGGTCATCAACGCCATACATGACCGGGTAAGCGCCCAATAGATCGCGCTCTTTCGGAACAACTTTGCTCAGCGCTTGCGCCCAAACTTTCTGGACGTCCTTGCTTGAAATTTCGCGTTGTCCGAGCTCGATTTCAGCCTCTGCGAGCTGGCAATCAACTTTCGGGCCGGTAATGCCAAGAATGACTTTATCGATCTGTTCGCCTGCCTCGCGCTCAGCATCCTCAACCGCAAGGCGGATCGAGCGCTCAAGCGCTTCAATGTCTGTAATCGCGCCACCATTGAAACCGCGGCTTTGCTGGCGTCCGCCCCCCATAAACGAAAAACCTGCGCGACTGCCGGGGTCAACACGACCGATCAGGCAGGCGATTTTCGAACACCCAATATCAAGGGCCGCAACCACCGTACCGGCCTTGCCGACATGTTTGGGCTTCAGACGATGATCACTCGTAGCCATTATGCCGCTCCTTTGGTTGAAGCCGATGCTGGCGTCAAAAACACTCTGCCCGCAACGCGCAGATCAATAATACTCACCGGCCGCCGAACGAGCTCACCCTGTGCGTCCATGTTCGCAAATGCGTTCAGGCCATCATCGAGGTTTTCATCCGGCGGCAATTTGACCACCGCTCCTGATCTCAAGACGACATCCCACCGGCGATTTGAAACCCGGCGGGCATGATCAATTTCGGTGCGCAATGAGGGCACCAGAGTAAGTGCTTTGTCGAGGCTGGGAATCGCTTCCGGCCCTCCTGCCCCGATCGATTTCATCAATTCAAGATGGTCACTCGGACGTGCCCGCGGCATAAGACGGCCAAGACTGTCGACAACTGCCCAGCGATCTCCGTCATTCCATAAAGCCGTCGGTTGCGCGGCATCGGCGTAAATCATCACCGTATCGGGCCACAATCGATAGACACGAACCTTGGCAACCAGACGTGTGTCCTCAACCCGGCGGCGGATCAGATGAGGGTCCGCCCGAAACATGTTTTCACCGGGTTCAATCATCGCAGCAGTCTTCACCTGGCGCGCAACAGCAGGCACGTGCTCGAGGCCGATCACTTCAACCGTATCGACAGAAAGACCAACAGATCTAGAAACACCATCCATGGCGCTTCCCCAGCGCTGGCCCATTTGTGACAGAGATCCCCCAAGCATCGCCGCGCCGGCAACAATCATGGCCACAACCATGACCAATCCGAAGACCACAGATGAGATCTGCGTGCGCTCGATCACAATATCGGCTTGCGGTTCTGCCTTCTTGCCTTTGGCCCGTGGCATGGCGTGTGTTTCTCCTGCGTTTTACTCTCCGACAGATCGATAGGATCCGTTCTCGAAACGCTTGATGCGCCGTTAAGAGCTGCACGCAGTCGCAGCGATATGAACACCATCAAACGGATCGAAATCACCAGACAGTACGACCCAATTTCATCTTTCTTTGCAGCAAAGTCGTAAAACTCTCTTAAGCGCAGCGGCTTCTTCTCAGGTTTTTGAACGCCGCGTGCAGCATCCCGTTGAAACCATTGGAGTCTCTTCCTCAAAGATCAAAAAAGGGCGGATCGCCCCATTTTGGTCACACAATCATTGCCTATTTTCGAAACGGCGAGCTTAGGCTTGCCCCCCATTCGGGAAAATCAGAAAAATTTTTCTGATGGGGGTTGCAGAAGGCATGTTACACTTGTAACACACGAAGAGTCAGGATCGGACTCTCGTGGAGCCAAGTATATCATGAAACACTCGTTATTCGCCGGCGCGCTGGCCACCCTCGCGCTGCCCGCAATTGCGCAAAGCCCAGTTGAAACTGATAACAGTGCCAGGGTCTTTACGATCGCTGACTTTGAACAATTCGCGCCTCAATCGGCGGCTGACATGGTTGAGCAAGTCCCCGGGTTTACGATTAATGGCAGTAACGGTCAGCGAGGATTTGGTCAGGCTCAAGAGAACGTGCTGATCAATGGACAACGTATTTCATCTAAATCCACCAGCGCCCGTGAAGTGCTCTCGCGGATTCCTGCCGCAAATGTGGAGCGCATCGAAATCGTGGACGGTGCGACACTGGATGTACCTGGCCTAAACGGGCAAGTGGCAAATGTGGTCGCAAAAGCCACTGGGATCAGCGGGACGTGGACCTATCGGCAGCGCTACAGAGAAAACCTTCCGCCCGCTTATGAATGGTTCGACGTCTCTGTGAATGGCCAATCAGGCTCGCTCGGGTGGACGCTCGGAGTAAAAGCGGAACCGGGACGCGGTGCAGCCGCCGGCCGGGAAAATATTTTCGATGGCGATGGCAATCTGATTGAATATCGCGAGGAAGACGGGACATTCATTGCAGACTCATTCGGCCTGAATGGCAGCCTGAATTGGACCCCGAACAATGGTCATATCGCAAATTTGAATGCCGAATATAATCTCTGGGAACCCGATGAGCGCGAAACGAGCAACGTCTTCGCGCCTGATGGCACTTTGCTGCGCCAGACCATTTTCCAATTCAAAGAGAATGAATGGAACAGCGAGATTAGCGGCGATTATGAATTTGGAGTCGGACCTGGGCGATTGAAGCTGATCGGATTGCAGCGCAATGAGCACAGTCCGGTCCGCTCCAAGTCCTTCGGCGCTGAGCTTGATGGCCAGAATCTTTTTCACGACATTTTCGATCGAGAAATCGATGAAAGCGAAAGCATCCTGCGCAGCGAGTATAATTTGCAAGGTGCAAATAATTCAGATTGGCAGTTTTCGCTCGAAGGCGCGCTGAACACGCTGGAAAGTGAATCGATGCTGTTTTCGGGCGACACGTTTGATAGCGTTGCCCCCTCTAATGGCGGACCTCCGGATATTCGTGTTGAAGAAAAACGCGGCGAAGCCTTCATCACTCATGGCCGCCAGCTCGGTAAGGACCTACGCCTGCAAGTCTCCCTCGGCGCGGAACAGTCAGAGATTATGTCGGAAGGGGATAACCAACAAACCCGTCGGTTTACACGGCCAAAAGGGTCCGCAGCCCTGACCTGGACGCTCGATGAGCGCACCACCATCAACACGTCTATTTCGCGGCAGGTGGGACAGCTGAATTTCTTTGACTTTGTTTCGAATGTCGACCT
>JAYZAM010000094.1:0-9205 GCA_036339715.1 Pseudomonadota bacterium
GATCGCTTCTTTATCTGACGTGTCGACCTGACTTTGAGCGCACGCCGGCGTCAGGGCGATGGCTGTAGCAGCGAATGCAAGATAAAGAGCGCGGGTCATGGGCGAGGTCCTAGATTTCTTGAATGTCCTTCTCTCACGCAAATGCTTTCTTTGTCGTGAAAGGCAAGGTGGCAAAGCTGACAATTACGTGAGCAGGCATTTAACGCCTGCGCCAGAAAATTTCATTTTCGGGTAAAGCGGGATCGGTGGCGTTGCGAATGTCGCTGGCCTGCCGCCAGCCGCGAGAATTGGCTGGTAGTTCGCGGATTGCCCGTTCTGCAAAGGAATAAGCACGCGGATAATTGCCGATATTATAAGCGGCCTCGGCGGTTGCAACCTGCGCCATTGGGCGATTGTCTTGCTGCTCATAGACGATCGCCAACTGCGTCCAGGCGAAAGCGTTATTTGGCTCAGCGATCAAGGCATCGCGTAGAGCCTCCTCGGCCAGGGCGACGTCGCCCGACTCGCTTCTGGCAAGCAGGGATCGAGCCAGTGATATCTGAAGCAGGGCGTTGTCGGGCAGCAGGGCGTTCGCCTCAATTAGCGGATCGATCGAATCGATCGGTTTGCCCGTCTCAAAGAGAATTTGACCTTTCAATTCATGAAAGTACGGGTTCTGCGGTTCTTCCGCGATTAGAGAGTCGACTTCTCTTAACGCGGTGCCGAGATCTGCCACTTTCATAGCGGAAATGGCACGCGCATATCGCGCTGGCGCGGACAGATCCGTGGGCGGGTAATCCCGGAAAACGCGCGGGGGTGGTTCCAGAAACCCAACCAATTTGGCTTTCATCATCGCGAACTGTTTCTCAACCCGCGGATCTTCTGGTTTTTCCGCCAGACCTGATTCCGTCGCCAAGGTTCGTGTTGTTCGCACCCGGTTTGAAGAGAGTGGGTGAGAGCGGAAATAAGGATAGCGCCGGGCTTCAGACAGGACTTCCTGATACCGAAACTTTTCAAAAAACTCGACGATACCAAGTGGGTTTTCTTCAAGCTCAACAAGGTATTGAACGGCTTTGGTGTCGGCCATCGCCTCTTCGGCGCGCGTATGTACAAAAAAGTTCAGGGCGGCGAACTGCTGCGAGCTTGCGATTAAGGCTGCCCCCGCATCCGGCGCCCCGGCTGCTATCGCCAGAACGCCAAGCCCGATCGAAACCAGGGCTGGACGGGAGGCAACGCTCATGGCGCGTGACCGCGTGACCGTATGACCACAAGCAATATGACAGGTTTCGTGGGCAATAACGCCTTTGACTTGGCGTGCATTGTCAGAGGCCATAATCAATCCGGTATGGAGGTGAATGCGCTGACCACCCGCAACGAACGCGTTCAGGCTTGGATCGTTAATGATGTAGAGCCCGACATCGTTCGGTTCCAGGTCCGCGACTTCCAATATCGGATTGGTCCATTCTCGTAGAATCGACTCAATTTCCGCATCTCGGATAAGGCTTTGCGCCTGCGCTGACGTCGCCGAAGCGGTCCAGATGACGAGTCCCAGAAGAAAAGTCTGAAGCAGTCTCAACATAAGTGTGATCCTTTTGCCACGCTCTAGCTAAGCAATCGAATGTGGCTTGGCGAGGGCAAGTGCTGCAACATGACGTATTTGTCAGGTGGTTTCGTCTGAAAAATCAAAGAACAGGCTCGGGTTCACCGATAGATTCACCTGATCGCCAGCTTGTAGCGGCGCTCCAAGCTGGCACGCCGCAAACAGGCAGTCTGTTTCACCGAGTGCCAATTGAAGTTCTGTGACGGGGCCAGCAAGTCGCGTCTTCAAAACCGAAAATGCGTTTCCGGGTAAAATGCTGAGAGCTTCGGGGCGATACCAAAGCGTATCCGACGTTGTCGCAAGCATCGACTTCCAGTCATGCGGTAAAGCGGCCGTCTCAATCTTGTGTATAGGGCCGAGAGCGCGGGCAGCTTTGAGGTTGATTGGCTTTCGATAGAGGTCTTCGGGCGTACCCACCTGCAAGATTTTTCCTGAATCGATGACCGCAATCTGATCTGCGTGAACAAGCGCCTCGCTAGCATCATGAGTCACCAAAAGTGCTGGAATGTTCGCTGCGCGAACTGCCTCCAGCGCGGCATCGCGGACCTGGTCTCGCATCGCCGGATCAAGCCCTGAAAAGGGCTCATCCAGCAAAATGGCGACCGGGGCGGGCGCCAAGGCACGCGCAATGGCTGTGCGTTGCTGTTCGCCGCCAGAAAGGTGATGCGGATAGGCGTCTCGGCGATGCCCAAGGCCCAATTTTTCGATCCAGTCGCCAGCGACCTCTCTTCGCTCTTGTTTGGGTAGATTGCGCAAGCCGAACATCACATTCTCGAGCACATTCAGATGCGGAAACAGCGCAAAGTCTTGAAAAACGAGCCCGATCCTGCGCTTCTCGATCGGGACAAATTTCGCGGCGCTCGACAATTCTTCGGAGCCAGACAATACACGGCCCGAATCAGGGCGCTCCATCCCGGCGAGCATCCTTAAAAGGGTTGTTTTGCCGGATCCCGAAGAGCCGATTAATGCCGTAATCTGCCCGGATTCCAAACGAAGATCGGCCTGATCTACGGCTTTGTGTGTGCCGAATTCGCGTGAAAGACTTTCAGCAATGAGCGCGGGTGTTGTGATCATGATTTAGTGTCTCTCCGTTTGGCTCAGTCGCCAAGACAAGAGTAAGACCGGCGCGAGGCTGGCGCTGACAATGAGCAAAGACGGCAGAGTGGCTTGCGCCAGCCTTTCGTCTGTCGCGTAGGCGTGCGCGCGCACGGCCAGCGTGTCCCAGCCAAACGGCCGCAGCATCAGCGTTGCCGGGAGCTCCTTCAGGATTTCAACAAACAGAATAAGCGCCGCTGCAAGGGCGCCGGGGGTGATCAGGGGAAGATCAACCCTCCAGAACTGACGTAGACCCGTCGTGCCAAGGCTACGTGAAGCGTGGTCGATATTTTTCGGTAATCTCAAAAGCGTCGCTTGCAGGGGTTCAACCCCGGCCGATGTGAACCGGCTGACATAAATCCAGACGAGAAACCCAATCGCGACCGCACCGGATAGGGCCTGTCCAGTTTCCCGTAGAATGAAAAGTGCCCCCAGTCCCAGCACGGCGCCCGGCGCGGCATAACCGGCTGCGGCCATGATCCGAGCGCCCATGCGCAAGGCTTCGTTGCGCTTTGTTGAGAGGCTGAAGATCAACGATGTTAGAAAAGCTGCAGCAGCACCCAGCAGGCCCAAGATGAGCGTAGAGCGGACCAAAGGGGCGAGATCCGCAGCCTCTGCCTTGTGCTCGAATGTCAACCACAGGAGACGTGACAGAGGCGCGAAAAAACAGACAATAAGAACCCAGGCGCACAGCGCCGTCATAGTGATGGCGAGCGTTCTAGGCAGCTTGGTTCGTTGCGGCGTGCGCCACCTTGATACGGTGATTTGCGTGCCTTTTCGTCCTTGCAAGACCCGAGCAGCGATCAGGAATGTGCCTGCGATCAGGATCAGGGCGAGGGCGAGGCGCGCGGCGGTATTTGGCTCGCCAAAAGATGTCCATGATCGGATAATTCCGACCCCAAGTGTCTGCACCCCTAAATAATCTGCAGCGCCATAGTCTGCTGCGGCCTCCATCATCGCGAGACAAAGTCCACCGATGATCGCAGGCAATGCGGCGGGTAAGGCGACACGCGCGAACAAGTCGAAAGGTGAGGCGCCGAGACTTCGTGCGGCTTCGAGTGTGGCGAGAGACTGTAGGGAAAACGCCGCTCGCGCCGTGATATAGACATACGGAAACAGCGTTGATGCGAGAATAAATGCCAGCCCCGGGGTGCTGAACAGGTTGGGAAACCAATAGTCCCTAGCAGACCAACCTGTGATGTCCCGCAGCACAGATTGCAACGGACCTGCAACCCCGGCCAGGTCTGCCCAGGCATAAGCCATAACATACCCAGGCATCGCGAGCGGCAGAATCATCGCCCATTCAAAAATTGATCGCCCTGGGAAATCAAACTGGCTGATCAGCCAGGCCGTCGGGACCGCAAGGCCCAGCATGATAATCGCGGACAGGACCAAAACGCTGAGTGTGTTCAGCGTGTAAGGCACAAGCCGATATTGCAGAATATGGTCCCAGGTCGCCCCGTCACCGGCCATGATACCGGCATAAAGCGCTGCCAAAACAGGCAATCCCACCATCGCGATGATCACGATAGGTGGGATTGCAGAGACGGAGAAAGACAGACGCGGCATGGTTTTGTGCCTAGCCGCGCTCGCGCTTAGTTCCAACCGGCAAGATCAAACAGTCGCTGAGCTTCGGCCTGATTTTCACCGTAAATTTCAAGCGAGGTGTCCGACGGGGTAAACGCGGGGACTTTATCCACACCTGCTGGTAGTGGCGCCCCCTCAAGCAGCGGTAATTCCTTTGTATCGCGGGTGATATAGTCCTGACCGGTCTCCGTCAGCAGAAATGCGATGAAGGACTCAGCGAGCGCCATATCGTCTGCCGTGGCAGTCACCGCAGCGCCCGTAATATTTACATGCGAGCCGGATCCTTGCTCAAATTCTGGGAGCAGGAAAGCCGTCGACGCGGCAACTTCATTATCGGTCGCGTTCTCGCTCGCCGCCAGACGAATCCAGTAATAATGATTGACGATGGCAATCGAGCATTCGCCAGCCGCGATCGCCCGGATCTGATCGGTGTCTCCGCCCTGCGGGTTACGCGCCATGTTTTCAACAACCGCCGTCGCCCAGTTTTGCGCGGTTTCAGCACCGTATCGATGGATGATCTCACCCATCAGAGACAGATTATAGATGTTTGAAGACGACCGCACGCAGATTTCGCCGGATTTGTCCGCATCTGCCAGGACCTGCCAGTTTGAGAGGTCATCCGCAGTCCAGCGGGTCGGGTCATACGCGATTCCGCGCATCCGCCGCGCCACGCCATACCAGTGGCCATCGCTTTCGCGATAATTCTGAGGCACGAGATTCGCGAGATCCTCGCTCATCAGTGGTTGGGTCAGGCCGGCATCCTTGAAACGCCAGAGACTGCCGGCATCGGCTGCGATGACAATGTCAGCGGGGCTTTGGTCGCCCTCTGCTTTCATGGTTTCCAACAATTGGCTGGCCCCGGATTCTCGGACATCCAGGCGCGCACCCGTCTCTGCTTCGAACATCGCAAACAGCTCTTTGTCGGAATCATAATGACGGGAGCTGTAGACTGTGAGCACCTTTTGCGGTGCTTCCGCAACTGTCTCTTCCGGAGCTTCGGCGGGGTTCGAGCAAGCGGCGACTGCTCCAACGAGCAGACTGAAGCCAGCAAAAAGATGAGGTTTCAACGTCATGTTGCGTTCTAAATCACAAATGAGAAGCATTCGCAACTGGAAGATTTTTAGGCAATCTGCGACATTTGGTTCGAAGATTGCATTATTTGACCCAAGAACAGTGGACATGCCCCAATTTGCAGGTAACGTTTTGTTAGCCTGCAGGGACAGCAGGAGTAGAAATGCGTGTGGGGAACAAAAGTATGAAAGAAATCATACTCGACTTGGGACCAGTAAGTTCTGTTGATGAGACGGCGTTTGCGCAAGCGATAGAGCAGCTTGCTGAATGGTTCGAAATGAAAAATGTCACGGTCGCGAATGATCGCGACGCGCCGGACCTGATGATTAAGACAGTGAGCGATTCCGCGGGGACTTTGCGGAAGTCTGTTATTTTCCAGAAACAGGAATGGGCGACAGCATTCATGAGTTTCTGGGACCAGGAGCGCGCTGCAAGCTAGAAACGCAGATATGCATCCACGTTGTGGCGGATCGAGAAGATCCTGATATGAGCGTGCTATGTCGCATGCGGACACTTCAATAAAGTCAGTCGCCATTATTGGTGCGGGAATAGTTGGCTTATCCTGCGCGTTGGACCTCGCTGAGCGCGGGATCCGTGTGACGATTTACGAACCATATTGGCCACCTCGAGGCGCGAGTTGGGCCGCGGCAGGAATGTTGGCGCCAGCTTTTGAAGCTGTTGGCGTCGCGGGCGGGCACCCTGAGCTGTTTCAGTTGTGTGATGCGGGCAGGTCGCTCTGGCCGCTTTGGGCCGAACGGATTGAAAAACTGAGCGGTCTGCCTTCGGGTTTCAATCCTGGACCCTCTCTCGCCATCGCGCGCACGCCTGATCAGGTGGATCGGCTTGAGCGAGTCGCACGCGCCCTGTCGAGACATGAGTTTGCACAGACACTCTACCGAAATAATATCGCCGCGCTCGAACCGTCAGTTTGTGGGGAGGCCCTTGCGGCACTGTTGCTGCCAAGCGATGGGCAGGCCGACAACCGCCTGACCCTTAATGCGTTGATGACCTGCATTGAATCCCATCCGAACATAGCCATTGAACAGAACGCTGCGCCGTTAGTCGTGCAGGGTGAACGACTGAACCATGCCGGACATGATGCAACCTTGCTCACCGCCGGATGGCAATCGGGCCGAGTATTTGTTCGCGATGGTGATCAAAACGTCGATATCCGTCAGTTCGTGCCCGAGCTCGATGATATTGAGCCCATCGGGGGACAAATGCTTGCCGTCGAGGCGATCGCGGACGGACCGGCGATCACTTTGAGAGAGGGACACATTTATATCGTGCCGAAACAAGATCGGATCGTGATCGGGGCGACCTCGGAGCCTGGGCGCATCCTTGCGCAATCAGAAGCCGATCAGATTGCCAAGTTGCGCGCGCAGGCGATTGAAATCTGTCCGGCGCTCGAGCGGGCCAGGGTACTAGAGAGCTGGGCAGGCGTGCGACCTGGCTTGAAAAATCATGCGCCGCTTTTGGGGGAAACCCGGATCAACAGGCTTTTCGTGGCGTCCGGTCACTATCGCAATGGAATATTGCTCGCGCCTCTGACGGCACAGATCATGACTGAACTGATCGTTGATGGTCACAGCACGGATCTCGCTGCAGCCTTTGCGCCGAACAACGACGAGCGAGATGGGTGTGACGCCTCGTCAGAGTAGACGACCTTGAGATTGCGCCATAAGTCTGCGGCGAAGGAGTTTATGCATGCATACGATTGGACCGCTTAGCGAAGATCAGCTCGCCATCCAGGAAGGCGTTGCCCGTACCGTTGCGCAATTCGACGATGAGTATTGGGCGAAAACCGACGAAACAGGTGAGTGGCCAGAAGCCTTCTGTGATGCCATGGCCGAGGGTGGCTGGCTCGGCATCGCGTTTCCGGAAGAATATGGCGGGGCAGGACTTGGTCTGACCGAAGCCGCGCTGATGATGCAAACTGTTACCCGATCTGGCGCCGGATATTCCGGTGCTTCGGCGATCCACCTGAACATTTTTGGTCCCAAACCGCTCGAGAAGTTTGGCAATGCCGAACAGAAACAAGAGAATCTACCAAAGATTATCTCGGGCGAGGAGAAAATGTGCTTCGCCGTGACCGAGCCGAATTCCGGGCTCGACACCTCGTCTCTGGAAACCAAGGCCGAGCGCACCAATGCGGGCTATGTCATCAATGGCCGAAAAATCTGGACCACGGGCGCGCAGCGCGCCGACAAGATCCTGATCATCGCACGCACGACGCCAAAGGACCAATGTGCTAAACCCTATCTTGGGTTGTCACTTTTCTATACCGACCTCGATCGCGGAAAAATCGAAGCCAATCCAATCCCGAAAATGGGTCGCAAGGCGGTTGAATGTAACACGCTCTTCATTGACGGCCTGGAAGTGCCGAAAGAGCACCTGATCGGAGAAGAGGGCGCAGGCTTTAAGTACCTCATTCAAGGGCTTAATCCGGAACGCGTTCTGTTTGCTGTGGAAAGCATCGGGCTTGGTTTTGCGGCGCTTGAAAAAGCAACGACCTATGCGAATGAGCGCGTCGTTTTCGGGCGTCCGATTGGTCAAAACCAGGGGATTGCTCATCCGCTCGCAAAAGCCTGGGCCGAACTCAGCGCAGCCGAATTGCTGGCCTACAAGGCCGCGGCTCTGTTCGACGAAGGCAAGGACTGCGGCGCGGAGGCGAACGCCTCGAAATATCTCGGCACTGAGGCGGGCTTCAAAGCTTGTGAAACAGCTGTCCTGACGCATGGCGGCATGGGCTATGCGCGCGAATATCATGTCGAACGCTATATGCGCGAAGCGATGCTGGCCCGGATTGCGCCGGTCAGCCGCGAAATGATCCTGAATTTTATTGCGGAACGCGTCCTGGGCCTGCCAAAATCTTATTAAAGCTCACGCTGGACTCCTCGTGGATCGGCAATAAGACTGTTTGAAAATAAAAAGTCGAAATATCGGGGGAGACGATGAGGAAGACACTTATCGGCGCGATGGCGATCGCGATTTTAAGCGCTTGTGGAGGTGTGGACGCCCCTGAAGACCAGGACTCTTCGGCACCGGTCACCTCTGCTGAAGCCGAGCCGAACCCAACTGAGGTCGCGGATTCCAGCACTTCGCTCCGGCTATATACACTCGACTGCGGGGAGCTGGTTGCAGATCAGACGCCGTTCGGGAGTGAAGGCGAATATGCCGGGCAGACTGCGGATATGGTGGTTACATGTTTCCTGATCCGCCATCCAAACGGGGATCTGGTCTGGGATGCAGGGCTTCCAGATTCGATTTCTCTTTTGCCAGGGGGACAGGAAATCCCCGGCGGGAAACTTACAGTTCCAGTGACCCTGCAAAGTCAGCTCAATGATCTTGGTGTGCCGCCAGAAGAGGTCGAGTATTTTGCCTTTTCACACTCGCATTTTGATCATGTCGGCAATGCCAATCTGTTCGCTGAATCAACCATTCTGACGCAACAGTCCGAGGTAGATTTTATGTTCGGCGCTGGCGTTGAAATGGGCGTTGTTTTCCCACAACTGGTTGAACCGCTTCGCGATGCCGATATCGTCACTTACGACCAAGATTATGATGTCTTCGGCGATGGCCGCGTCACCATCGTTCCGGCGACTGGGCATACGCCCGGTCATGCGGTCCTACGACTTGATCTTGAGAATGCTGGTGTGATCTGGCTCAGCGGCGACCTTTACCATTTTGAGCAATCAAGAGCCGAGCAGATCGTTCCAGCATTCAATTTCTCCAAGCCCGACACGTTGGCGGCAATGGCTGCGATTGAGGCCCGCATTGAAGCGGATAATGGCCGCCTGGTGATCCAGCATGTGCCAGCGCATCGCGCTGATTTACCCGTTTTGCCGGAATATCTGGATTAGGCGACTTTCC
>JAYZAM010000095.1:0-4108 GCA_036339715.1 Pseudomonadota bacterium
TCGCCGCCATCGGCCTGCGGCTCGGTGCGCTCCAGATAATAGCTTTCACGATAGACGAACATGACCACGTCAGCATCCTGTTCGATCGAGCCAGATTCCCGAAGGTCAGAGAGTTGAGGGCGTTTATCATCACGTTGCTCAACTTGCCTCGAGAGTTGTGAAAGCGCGATGACTGGAACGTTCAGCTCTTTCGCAAGCGCCTTAAGGGTCGTCGTAATTTGCGTGATTTCCTGAACCCGGTTCACATCGGATTTGCCTGACGTTCCGGTCAGCAGCTGCAAATAGTCGATAATGATCAGATCAATCCCTGAAGCGCGCTGCAATCGCCGGGCCCGCGCTGCGAGCTGACTGACAGATATCCCACCCTGATCGTCGATATAGAGCGGTAGGTTTTGCAGCTCTTCGGTCGCTTCTCGCAGGGTTTCGAAATCGTGTTTGTCGAGATCGCCTTGGCGGATTTTGTGCGCATTGATGCTGGTTCGCTCGGCCAGAATACGCGTCGCCAATTGCTCAGATGACATTTCCAGCGAGAAGAACGCGACCTTTCCACCTTCAATCGTCTTGGTCGAGCCGTCTTCTTGTTTTTCACCGCGATAGGCCGCTGAAACATTGTAAGCGATGTTGGTGACCAGCGACGTCTTTCCCATTGATGGCCGGCCAGCGAGAATAATCAGGTCCGACTTATGCAGCCCGCCCATTTTGTGATCGAGGTCATCCAGCGCCGTGGCGATACCGGCAATCTTGCCCTCACGCTTGAACGCCGCTTCTGCCATTTGCAGCGATTCCGTGAGCGCCTCTGAGAAAGTCGAGAAGCCGCGCCCCGTCGATCCGCGCTCGGCCAGCGAAAACAGCTCGCGCTCGGCCATTTCAATCTGCTGCGTGCCGTCCACATCGCGATCATGATGCTGCGCGCGAGATTGCACGCCAGCGCCAATATTGATCAGCTCCCGCCGCATCGCGAGATCACGAATGATGCGCGCATAATCCTGGACTTCTGGTCCGAAAGCGGCGCTATCGAGAAGGTCTGCAAGGTATTGCGCGCCGCCGATTTGCGTTAGGCGTTCGTCCTTTTCAAACTGCTCGCGCAAGGTCACGCCATCGGCCACGCGTCCATTCTGAATGAGCATCTGACAGGCATCGAAAATTTCCTGATGTGCTGGGGCATAAAAGTCGGTTGGACGCAGAATGTCCGACACACGCTGGAAGGCGTTATTGTCATACAGACTCGACCCAATCACGGCCGCTTCTGCGGACAGATTGTGTGGTAGATCCGGGCCAGTGTCTTCTGGCGACTGGAGAGGGGCGATGGCGTTGCTCATCGCTGCCTATTAACCCTAAATTGTCAGCGGTGGCAGCCCCTCGAAGCAGAACTTCCGGTGGAATTTAACCGTTATCCACAGATCTGAGTGTGGCTGTGAACAAGCCGCATATGATCCGCTGGCCTTTCCTAATCAATGCGTTATGTAGCGCCCTTCGCGAACATCCTTCCCGCATGACGTCTTGGAGCATATGTCGATGTCTTCGACGAGCTTACTCTCTCATTTGAACAGCCCCGCTGCCGTCTATGGGGCCCCGTTCGGCGTTGATATCTTGTCTCTGATCGAGGCTCTGGAGGCGCGGGGAACCGCTGCGGTTTATTTGGCGCGCGATGACAAGCAGGCGGCGACCGCGCTCAAGCTCGCCCAGTTCTATCGTCCCGCGCTCGATATTGTTCGCCTGCCTGGTTGGGATGTTCTGCCTTATGATCGGGTCAGTCCTTCGCCGGCGGTCGCGGCAGCGCGCTGCGCCGCGTTGGCGACCTTGGCTCAACGCGCGGCGAATGCAGAGCCCTGTCTGGTGATTACAACGGCGAGCTCGTTGGTTCAGAAAGTTCCGCCCGTCGAAACGATGCGCGCCAGTTCTCTCTCAGTCTATACTGGCGGACGGATTCAGCAGGATGCGCTGACCTCTTATTTGTCGATCAATGGCTATATTCGCGTCGCGTCCGTATCCGAGAAAGGCGAGTACTCAATCCGCGGCGGCAAAGTCGATATATACCCGCCAACCGGGGAAGAACCTGTTCGGCTTGATCTCTTCGGGGATGAGATCGAAACCATCAAAGCCTTCGACCCCGAAACCCAAATTTCTACCCGCCCCCTCAATCGCGTGGCCTTGGCCCCGGTCTCCGAGATATTGTTCAATGAACAAACGCTGAGCGTGTTCCGAGAGCGATATCTTGCTGAACTCGGATCTCCGGTGGGAGATCCGATGTATGAAGCGGCGCGCGCCGAGATCCGGCGTGGCGGCGTTGAAGGGTGGTTGCCGCTGTTCCATTCCCATCTCGATACGCTGTTCGATTATGTCGGACCACAAGCCTTGATCGGATTAGGGGCTCTATCGGCGGAAGCGGCCAGCGAACGCCTTGCACAAGCGAAAGACTATCATGCCGCGCGACTTGAAGCGGCAGGTGAAGAGCGCCAGGCACGGGTGCTTAGCCCGGAGCATCTCTATCTGACGGAGCAGCAACTGACAGCGGCTTTGCAAAGCCGCGGCGTTGCCCGGTTCCATCAGGGGCAGGGGAATGGCGGGATTGACCTCGGTGGGGTCGCGGGACGCGATTTTGCACCAGAGCGCGCGCAGCCCGAGATCAATATTTTCGAAGTCGCAGCGCAACATGCAAAGGCCACGCACGGTCGCGGAAAGACGATTGTCTTCGGCGCCTGGACAGATGGTTCTGCGAGCCGCCTGGAAGGTGTGCTCGAAGATCACGGCCTGCCAGATGCGACGCGGGTTTATTCCCTGGAGGCCGCCCGCAAAGCAGAGATCGCCATCTGCGAATTGCCACTCGAAAGCGGGTTTGAAACCGATGATCTCGTCATTATTGGCGAACCCGATATTCTCGGAGATCGCCTGGCAGCGCCGCGCCGTAAGCGGAAGGCTGCAAATTTCATCGCCGAATCTGGCAGTCTCAACCCGGGCGATCTTGTCGTCCATGTCGATCATGGTGTGGGGCGCTATGTAGGTTTGAAAACGCTCGACCTTGCCGGAGCGGCGCATGATTGTCTCGAGCTTGGATATGCCAAGGGTGACAAGGTATTCCTACCGGTCGAAAATATCGATCTGATCAGCCGCTATGGCAGCGAAGATGCTGAAGGTGCGATCGATGGTCTGGGCGGCGTTGGCTGGCAAACACGCAAGGCCCGCGCCAAGAAGAAAATTCTCGAAATGGCCGCAGAGCTCATGGCGATTGCTGCTGCGCGCGAGATGAAGAAGGCTGACTCGGTGGTCACAGGTGACGGGCTTTATGAAGAGTTTGCCGCCCGATTCCCGTATGAGGAAACCGACGACCAGCTGAACGCGATTGAAGATGTGCTGGGGGATTTATCCTCAGGCAAACCCATGGACCGACTGGTCTGCGGCGATGTGGGTTTCGGCAAGACCGAAGTTGCATTGCGCGCGGCGTTTGTGGCGGCGATGGCAGGGCAGCAAGTCGCCGTGATCGCACCGACCACGCTGCTTGCGAGACAGCACTATAATACGTTTGCCGCGCGGTTCGCGGGCTGGCCAATCAATGTCCGACCTCTTTCTCGATTCGTCTCAGCCAAAGAGGCATCCGAGACGAAAGCCGGCATGGCGAACGGGACGATCGACGTGGTCGTCGGCACCCACGCCTTGCTTGCTAAGAATGTTGAGTTCAAACGTCTTGGACTGTTGATCGTTGACGAAGAGCAGCGGTTCGGCGTGAAGCACAAAGAACGCCTCAAGGAATTGAAGTCAGACGTGCACGTCCTGACGCTCTCGGCGACCCCAATCCCGCGTACCTTGCAAATGGCGCTGACGGGCATTCGGGACTTGTCGATTATCGCGACCCCGCCAGTCGACCGGCTTGCGGTTCGCACCTATGTCACCGAATTCGATACCGTAACCATCCGGGAAGCCCTGTTGCGCGAAAAGTATCGCGGCGGGCAAAGCTATTATGTTGCACCGCGGATCTCAGATCTTGATTACCTCGAGAATTTCCTGAAGTCGAACGTTCCGGAAGTGAAGTTCTGCGTGGCGCATGGGCAAATGCCGTCCGGCGAACTCGAAGACCTGATGACCGCATTTTATGAAGGCGAGTATGATGTCT
>JAYZAM010000096.1:0-11312 GCA_036339715.1 Pseudomonadota bacterium
GTTACGCGTTAACCATAATGCAAAGCCTCTCCGGCAATCTCACCTCGTCGCCAAGGTATTGGAGACGTGATGGTGGGTGTCCCGGACCTTGAAAAACTTGGCCGGGCGCCTCGCAAAACAGAGTGAGGAAGAGAAGATGCCATATTCAGATTTGGCTATAGATATTGCCCCGGAAACCGGCCTGATTGCTGAGACCGCAACCGGCGAAGAGTTATACCGAGTGGGACTGGCCTATTCAGAAGGCGTTGATTGCGAGCAGGATCTGATCGCTGCGCACAAGTGGTTCAACCTGGCAGTGCTCAAGGGCTGCGAAGAGGCCAAAATTTGCCGTCAGGAAATGGCCGACATGCTCGACAAAGAAGACATCAAGTCTGCTCTTTCCGCAGCGCGCGCGTGGCTACAACTGGCAAACTAATAGCTTGGCTGCTCTGACCTGCGCTGAGCGTCAGGTCGCGCAAGCACGGCGGGCACGAACGCCGGGCTGAAATCAGCTTTCATTGTAGCGATAGCCCACGCCATAAAGCGTTTCGATCGCGTCGAAGCTTTTATCGCTTTCGCGAAATTTCTTGCGCAGCCGTTTAATATGGCTGTCTATCGTCCGGTCATCCACATAGATCTGGTCATCATAAGCCGCGTCCATCAGATTATCGCGGGATTTTACATAACCGGGGCGTTGCGCCAGCGCCTGCAGGATCAAGAACTCTGTCACGGTTAGACGAACCGGATGGCCGTCCCATGAACAGGAATGGCGGTTTGGATCCAGAGTTAGACGTCCGCGAACGATTGGCTTCACGTCTCCATCTTCCGGACCCGCATCCGCTGAACGTGAACGCCGCAACACGGCTTTCACGCGCTCTGAAAGAAGCCGGTTTGAACACGGTTTGCGAACAAAATCGTCTGCGCCGATATTAAATCCGATCACCTCGTCAATTTATTAGTCCTTGGAGTTCAGGAAGATCACGGGCAGCTCAGAAGTCTGACGCAAACGCTTGAGCAGCTCCATGACATCCATTTTCGGCATTTTGACATCAAGGATCGCGAGATCTGGAGGGCTATCTGTGAGGGCGCCGAGTGCCGTCAGACCGTCATGATAAGTGCGTACCTGGTAGCCTTCGGCTTCGAAAAAGATTTTCAGTGAAGCAACAATGTTCTCGTCATCATCAACCAGTGCAAGCGTCGTCATAGTCCAGCCCTTTATTTCCAAACCTGACCCATTTGGCCCAGGCTTTTTTCGGAGGCTGTTGAACCACGGTTCGGAGGCCGCCGGAAGCCCCGGCTGGGTCTATTCTGCACTCTTATCCTGATTTTTGGCGCAGATTTGAGGTGAATGAGGCGATTTTGCGTTTTGATTCAGTCCTCTCGGCCCGTAACGCCGCCTTGCGGGATGATTTCGGACAGGCTTCGGTGCCATAGGTGATGCACTGGCTCTTGCCAGCATCCTTGGCCTTGTAGAGCGCTTTATCCGCAAGGCTGAGCACTTTGCTCGGGGTGGAACCATGCTTAGGGAACCGCGCGTGTCCGATTGAGGCCGAGACCCGCAGCACAACGCCATTTTCCCAACGATACGGGCGGCTGATAATATCGATCAAATATTCGGCATATTTGCGCACATTGGCGAGCGAACCATCCACGCCTTCGAGCAGAATGACGAATTCATCGCCGCCAAGTCGGACGAGTAAGTCCTGCTGGTCAGTGACTTCCCGCAACCGGTCGGCCATGGACTTGATCAGAAAGTCACCCGCATTGTGCCCGTGTGTGTCGTTCACAGCTTTAAAGCCATCGAGGTCGATCAGCAGCAAATCAAAAGCGTCATCAGGGTCGAGGTTCTCGAAGCGTTGTTGCAGCGAAATTCGATTTCCGAGACCGGTTAGATGATCATGCGCGGCGAGGTGAGACTGATACTCGACCAGATCCAGAAGTTGCCGGTTCACCTTTTCGCTCTGCTGGATCAGCATGATCGCAGCGGTGCCACATCCCAGTATGCAGGTGATGATGATGAAAGAAGACATGATGATGTCGTTCTCGGGGCTGATTGAGAAGGCCGGAACATACTGTCCGTGATAGGCGAGGTAGGCGATCGTCGCGACCACGATCAGATTCAGCCCGGTCAGCAGAATGGTGTCGCGCGTCGTGAGCAGGATCGCTGCGACAATCGGCAGAAGTGGTAGGATCCCGACATGATAGCCCGTGACCCCGCCCGCAAAATAGATTTCCACCCAAAGAACGGCGGAGAACCCTAGTAACAAGTAACGCATTTGCGGTGTCGGGCGCGCCGCCCAGACCGCGCCCAGAAGAGCGAGCACGGAAAGGCCTGTTACGATGATGCACATCACCAAACCGAGCCATTCGCTGCGGTCGGTCCAGAATTCGAAGATTTGAAGCGCGCTATATCCCAGCGCAATGAACAGCGTGAAGAAAGATACCATGATCATCCGCCGACGCTGGATGTCCTCCGTCGACAGAATAATGCTACCATCGTCCGGAACCCATCGGGTCTTGGGAAAGATGGAGCCGAGCATGCGAGATAGCAGGTTCAAATCAAACGCCAATTCAACACACGCGAAGTGTAGCCTTCGTCCGATAAAATCTAGTTGCCGGAATAGATGAAACTTGATCGATCCGACGCATATTGCGGAGCTTGACTTGACGATTTAGAGCCGGATCTTTAATCGCGCGTCCATGAACACAAAACGGCACCTCCATCACCACCATATTTGATGCGCCTACATCAGGCGCAATCCTCCCCGGTATGCCTGAATGTTTTCATCCTCAAACCTGATCGATCGAAACAGCCCGGCCACTTCCGGACTCGACATCGTTGAGGCTGAACCCAGTTTCCGCGAATAACTTCACACCCGGGACGGCTTCGTTTATGCGGAGCGCGACCTGACACAAAGGCTAAAACCATGGGCAAGAAAAAAGCCTTCAAACCGATCGATCTTGCGAGAAAACCCCGTGGATTTCCGGACAAGAGAGAATCTCTGATCGAGGCCGAGCAGACGATGATCGAGCGCGTCACGTCTGTCTATCGCCGATGGGGCTTTGAAGGTCTCGATACAGGGGCGTTTGAATTTGCTGATGCGCTTGGGAAATTCCTACCCGATCAGGACCGGCCGAATGCCGGCGTTTTTTCGCTTCAGGACGATGACGATCAGTGGATGAGCCTGCGCTATGATCTAACGGCACCGCTCGCCCGCTTCGCAGCCCAAAACTGGCAAACCCTTCCAAAACCGTTCCGCAGATATGCGGCGGGACCGGTATGGCGGAATGAAAAACCCGGACCCGGGCGGTTTCGTGAGTTTTTACAATGCGACGCCGATACGGTGGGCGCCGCCGGGCCGCATGCAGACGCTGAGATGATCGCCATGGCGGCAGAAGCCATGCGCGCGGCCGGCGCGGTTGATGGGGAGTTTGCGATCCGCGTGAACACTAGACGGCTGTTAAATGCGGTGCTCGACTCCGTCGGCGCGCGTGAGGATGCCGTTAAGCTGACCATTTTACGCGCGCTCGATAAGCTCGATAAATTCGGGACCGAGGGCGTCGCCGAGCTGCTCGGGGCTGGCCGTATGGACGAAAGCGGAGATTTCACCAAAGGGGCAGGTCTCGACGCTGCAGCCGTTAAACAGGTCCTGGCCTTTGCCGAAGCGGGACGCGCGACCCGATCCGAAACACTGGAAGCGCTGGGCCTAGCGGTTGGAACAGGCGAGGAGGCCATAGCGGGTTTGCAAGAGCTCGCAGCCATTTCAGACGCCTTGGAAGCGCTCGGCACACCAGAAGCAGATGTGAAATTCGACCCCTCGATCGTGCGCGGGCTGGAGTATTATACAGGTCCTGTTTTTGAGGCAGAATTGCTGAAGGAGACACTCGACGAAGACGGCAACACTGTTCGAATTGGCTCCGTTGGAGGCGGTGGCCGCTATGATGATCTGGTCGCTCGCTTCACAGGCGAGAAAATTCCCGCAACAGGATTCTCGGTTGGCATTAGTCGCCTGGCGGCGGCATTTTCGATCAGTGGCGCATTGTCGGCTTTGGACGGTCCCGTCGTCGTTCTGAACATGGATCGTGACAATCCAGCCATAGCGCTCCAACTTGCGACAGAGCTACGCCGAGCTGGCCTGCGCGCCGAGGCTTATATGGGCAGTTCTGGCATGCGGCCTCAGATGAAGTATGCAGACCGTCGTCGCGCCCCGGTTGCGGTCATGGTTGGAACTGATGAGCTTGAAAAAGGTGTCGTGACAATCAAGGATCTGAAGGAAGGCGCGCGCAAGGCCGTCTCAATCGAGAGCAATCAGGAATATCGTGAAGCGCGCCCCGGACAGTTTGAAGCGCCGCGTGCAGAGATGATCACGCGCATACGGGCGATCCTGGAGGCGGATCAATGACAATCGCAGATCAGGCAACCGATCTCCTCGCTGGCCTGGGTGGTGAGTTTATTGATCCACCCATGGTTTTACCCGCGGCCGTGCCGCTGGAACTCTCGGGTGAAGCGGTGCGCAGCCGTATTTGCACCTTTGTTGACGGACATTCGCAAGAATGGGCTCTGCGTCCGGATTTGACTTTGCCTGTGGCAATCGCAGAAACACACCTTCGAAAAGACGGCGCCTCTGGGGAACGCCTTTCGCGTTATCGTGGACGCGTGTTTCGCATGCCGGTTACCCAGCAGGATCCGATCGAGTACGAGCAAGTCGGATTCGAGAAGTTTGGCGCGCCGCGCAATGTTGAACAGGATGTCTGGTTGTTTTCAACACTGAGCCAGACCTCTCAGGCGCTGGGTATCGAAACGGCCTTTGTCAGCGTGGGCGATTTGTCCGTGTTTCCGGCCTTTGTTGATGCGCTCGGATTTCCGGATGATGTGGCCGCAGGTCTAAAACGGGCCTTCCGGCAGGCGGGCGGTGTTGACGCCTATCTTGCGGGACTGGAACGAAATCGCAGCGGGCTCGCTGGGCGCGTTGCCGGTATGACGAAAGCTGAAATCGAAGCCTTTATAGAGGATATCTTCGCCATCACCGGCGTGCGACCCGTGGGCGAAAGACGGGCGGATGAAATCGTCGAGCGCTTGGCAGAGCGATCAAAATCCGGTGCTCAATTTGAAGTTTCCGCCGCTCAACAGGCGGTCTTGCGACAGGTTCTGGCATTGGATGAGCGACTTGATAAAGCGCCGCAAACGCTAGCAACGATCGCGACACAAAACGGCCTTGCAGGGCTAGCGGAAACTCTCGATCGCTTCACGGCGCGGGCGGAAGCCTTGGTTGAAATCGCGCGGTCAAGTTTCGGAGCTGTTCCGAGATTTGCGACGCAGTTTGGCCGACGCTTCACATATTATGATGGGCTCGTATTTGAGTTTGCAGCGAGCGGCGATTCGGATGCCGTGCGTCGTCCATTTGTCGCTGGCGGACGATATGATTCACTCTTGTCGGAGCTCTCGGACGGACAGGTTGCGGCGACGGCGGTCGGTGGAATTCTTATACCGCATAGAATGGCGACCTTAGAAGGAGCGGCCCCATGACACGTCTCACAATCGCCCTCCCATCCAAGGGACGACTTAAGGAAAAATCCGAGGCCTGGTTGACCGCGAGTGGTTTCAAGCTTCGCCAAAAAGGCGGTGGACGCGGGTATAGCGCTGAATTGGCAGGTCTCCCGGATGCCGATGTCATGCTGCTCTCGGCCCGTGAAATTGCCGAAGAGCTGATTGCCGGAAACCTGCATGTCGGAATCACCGGCGAAGATCTGTTGCATGATTTGTCAGGTTCGATCGAAACTGAGGTGGATGTTCTGCGGCGCCTAGGATTTGGGGGCGCGGATGTGATTGTGGCGGTTCCCGCTGCCTGGCTCGATGTTGATACGATGTCAGATTTGGAAGCGGCTGGGGTTTTGTTTCGCGAACGCCATGGCCGACGTATGCGCGTCGCCACAAAATATTTGCGTCTGACACGACAGTTTTTCGCGAATCAGTCGGTTGGCGCTTATCGGTTGATCGAAAGCCCCGGCGCGACTGAAGCGGCTCCGGCCGCGGGGACGGCTGAGGTTATCGTTGATATCACTTCTACCGGGGCAACGCTTAAAGCTAATGGGCTGAAGATTTTGCAAGATGGGGTGATCTTGAAAAGCGAAGCGTCATTGGCCGCGTCTTTGTCGGCGACCTGGTCTGAAGATGTAGTCTCCACGTTCCGGACATTTCTAGATGGGATTGAGGCGACCGCAAGCGCCAAAGCGCTCTCCCGACTGGAGGTGGAGGGGACGATTCCAGACGAGGTTATAGCGCGTTTCGGGTTAACTCTAATCCATCCGAACTTGGCGCTTTGTCTCACTCAGAATGCCAGCGCTGCGGCGCGGGCTTTGACATTGGCAGGTTCGAAAACTGTAGCAATTGCAACAGTTAGCCAAGTGTATAGTGCTGACAACGCTGTCTTCGAGAAATTTGTTAAGAAGCTGTCACAAAGCGCTTGACGCGCTGCGACAAGTTGGCAATACAGAACAGGCAAGTTTCTGGGAGGAAACGCTGCAATCACTTTTCGGGCGTGGCCATTAGGTCGCGCCTTTTTTCTTTTCCCCAAGTCTCCAAAAAGAAAAACGACCCCCGAGGGAGTCGCCAAGAAGTATGGAGTGAGTGTTATTAACCTAGCGAAACTCAGGGGGAGAGAGGGTAAGGGGAGCCGCTAAGTTGTTTATTATTGAAAAACAATAACTGTTTATCGTTTTTCGTCAATCACCTTTTTTTAAAATTCGCCTAAATTTTTCGTAAGGAAGATTTCACTGCCATTCCGGCAGGCGTAGAGGATGATCGTGTTACAAATGTAGCGCGTAAGGCAAAAAATTCCCGAATCAGGTCCTGTGTTGACTTTCCGTCGGACCCTCGCCAAGCGTGCGACTGGACAAAAACACAACCATAAGAATCAGTCAGGAGTTCAAGATGTCCGATCCGCGTCAGCATATCATGCCGGTTTATCGTCCGCCGGAAGAAGCATTTGAACGTGGAGAAGGCGTTCGCCTGATCACGGAAGACGGACGGTCGTATCTCGATTTCGTCGCCGGTATTGCGGTTAGCGCATTGGGACATTCCCATCCCGACATGGTGGCGGCCCTGCAGGAACAGGCCGGTAAACTCTGGCACACGTCTAATATGTTTCGCGTGCCAGCGGGCGAGGAGCTAGCGCGCAAGATGTGCGAGCGCCTGCCATTCGCCGATCGGGTCTTTTTTACCAATTCCGGCACGGAGGCGATCGAATGTGCGCTCAAGACAGCGCGTAAATATCATTGGGCGCAGGGCGATGAAGAGCGGTACGAGATTGTCACGTTTACAGGGGCATTTCACGGTCGCTCGCTGGGGGCCATCAATGCCGGTGGGAACCCAAAATATCTGGAAGGATTTGGCCCCGCATTGCCAGGCTTTCGGCAGGTCGAGTTTGGCGACCATGAAGCCCTCGATGCCGCGGTCACGAACAAGACGGCCGCCGTCTTGGTCGAGCCGGTTCAAGGCGAAGGCGGTGTGCGAGCGATTCCAGAAACCTGTCTGACTGAACTGCGCAAACTGTGTGATGAGCGCGGCGCCTTGCTGATCTATGACGAGGTCCAGTGTGGAATGGGCCGAACCGGACAACTCTTCGCGCACCATTGGGCCGAAAATGCTGAGCCGGATATTATGTGTGTGGCAAAAGGCGTGGGCGGTGGATTTCCGTTCGGCGCCTGCCTAACCACAGAAGCTGCAGGAGCGGTCATGCAGCCGGGCAGTCATGGATCGACCTATGGCGGCAACCCGCTGGCAATGGCTGTAGGCAATGTGGTCTGGGACATCATTGCGGATGAAGATTTTCTCGCAAATGTACGCCGGGTTTCCGGAACCGTGGCGCAGGGGCTGAAGTCTCTCGCCGATAGTCATCCTGATAAGGTCGCTGGCGTGACCGGCAAAGGCCTTCTGACCGGCTTGCAACTGAAAGCTCTGCCGAAGCCCGTTCAGAATGCCTGTCGTGAGAACGGGCTTCTGGTCGGCGTCGCGGGGAATAATGTGCTCCGCCTTGCTCCGCCTCTGGTGATTGAAGATTCTGACGTCCGCGAAGCGGTTGGCATTATGGATAACGCGCTCTCAAGCTGGGAAATTGCCAGCTAGCGCTTACCTGCCACAGACGTGTCTTCACTTTCCTCAGATTTTCCGTAAGCCTGAGCTGCGAGAAAATTTTGGGGAGGTCATATGACCGCGCTTTATCTGGGCCTTGGAGCATTATCTGCGGTGGCGGCAACCGTCATAATCCTGTTCAACTTGCTCGTTGGTAAGCGCAATATGGTCGACAATGGATGGGCGGATATCGATGTCCAGCTTAAGCGTCGCGCAGACCTGATTCCGCAATTGGTGACGGCGGTTCAAGGCTATGCCGATCATGAGCGTCAGCTATTCGAAGACGTCATCATGAAGCGCAATGCTGCGTTACAGGCCGGTGATAATCCCGGCGAACGCGGCAATAAGGAAAGCGCGCTGGCCTCGCCCGTAAATCGGCTTCTCGCGCTCGCGGAAGATTATCCCGATCTCAAGGCGAGCGATAATTTCCGGGATCTGCAAGATGCGCTCTCGGACACCGAGAACAAAATCGAGATGGCGCGGCGTTTCTACAATGGCGCTGTGCGCGAGCTAAACGTGGCGGTTGAGAGTTTTCCGGGTAACCTGGTGGCAGGCCCCTTTGGGTTCAGGCGCCGGCACTTTTTTGAGATTTCGATATCAGACCGTGCGGTCCCGGAGGTCGATCTCGGGGGCGCGTCATGAGCCTATTGCGCGGGGTCTTCGCGGTCGCCTTTCTGGCACTTGGTCTGGCATTATCAGCCTTCGCACAAGAAGAGATCCGTTGGTTCAGTGTCGAAATCGACGTTGAGCAGGATGGCGATATCGTCGTCACCGAAACAATTGCGGTGAATGTCGAAGGACGGGAGATCCGGCGGGGCATTTTTCGAGATCTTCCCGCCAACTATCTCGACGATGCAACCGGGGGCGATCTACCTTACCGATACGACATTCTGAGCGTGCAGCGCGATGGCGAACGCGAGCCATATTCGCGGGAGACAACCTTTAACGCGGTTCAGATTCGAATTGGTGATCCTGATATATTTCTGGAGCGTCGTGAGCATGTCTATGAGCTCCGTTACCGCGTGAAAAATGCAATCCGCCACGCCGAGGCCTATGATGAATTGTATTGGAACATAACGGGCAGTTACTGGCAGTTTCCAATCACGTCGGCCTCAGCACGCGTCACTTTTCCAGGCGGTGCGAGTGCGCGGGAGGTCAACGTGTATACTGGCGGCCTCGGGGCGACGGACCGGTATGCCGACTATCAATTTTCCGCAGGTGTGCACCAGTTTGCGACCACGCAGCCTTTGCGGGAGCGCGAAGGCCTGACGGTCTCGTTGATCCTTGAAAAGGGGATAATCGATCCGCCATCCCTCGGGGACGAGAGCTGGCTCTGGTGGGCGCGTTACGGCTCGCTCACGGCTTTGGCGGGGTCATTTTTTGCGCTTCTTATATTCTATTATCGCAGCTTTGATCGGGTCGGGCGAGATCCGGCGAAAGGGCCTGTCTTCCCACAATACGAACCGCCGAAAGGCTATTCCCCCGCCGCAGCGCATCACATCTATCATCGCGGATTTTCTGGGCATGAAGCCTTGACCGCGACCCTGATGTATCTGTCCGCCAAGGGGTTTATGCGGATCGATGTTGAGCCCGGTCATAAGACGCGCACGACCCTGACAAAACGCGCGAATGAATCCGCTGAATCGCTGTCGCAAGAAACCCGGATGCTGTTTGAAGATTTGTTCGGGTCGAATGAGACCGTTGATTTGGGGGAAAAATATGACGCGTCTTTCACCGCTGCTTACAATGCCTTCAAATCAGATGTGACGAAGACGTTTGGCGCGTCTTACTTCAAATGGAATGCGGGTTACGTCGTGGCGGGCGGCGTTCTTTCGGTCCTGGCGATTGTTTTTGCGATCCTTCAGTTTTCATTCTGGAGTGTCTGGCACACGGCGGGGATCGTGGCTCTGGTCGCTCTGAACCTGCTCTTTATGTATCTGATGCCAGCGCCGACCCGCCGCGGACAGGAAGTCCGCACGCACCTGGAGGGGTTTCGACTGTACATGCAAAAGGCCGAGCAATTGCAGCTGAATTCGGTTGAGATCGGAAGCGAAGCCCCACCACCGATGACCGTAGAACGCTACGAAACCTTCCTGCCTTATGCCGTTGCGCTCGGTGTGGAGAAACCCTGGACCAAGCACTTTGAGCGTCTCATCCCGGAAGAGGCCAAAGACTACAGTCCGGGATGGACCAATATGCAGGCCGCGCGCTTTGGGTCCGCTGGCAGCATGACCCGAAGCATGGTCTCGGGCATCAGTTCAGGGGTCGCCACGTCGCTGCCGCAAAGCTCCAGCTCTTCCGGTGGGGGCGGTGGCGGCTTCTCTGGCGGCGGAGGTGGCGGCGGCGGCGGAGGTGGCTGGTAAGCCTAACCCGGACTTGCGGCCGACCCTGCCAACAAACCGCCATCGAGGGTCAGCGTTTCGCCGGTCATGTAGGCCGCTTCATCGCTCGCGAGCATAACCGCAACCGCGGCGACTTCTTCCGGCAGGCCGAAGCGTTTGAGCGGTGTATCATCGACGAGTGCGGCCATTTTTTCTTCCCGGTCAGGGCCATCGCCGATCATCGGTTCCCAGATTGGTGTCAGGATGGCGGCGGGCGCAATCGCATTGCACCTGATTTGCCACCCATGCTGAGCGCAATAGAGCGCGACCGAGCGTGTGTGGTTTATGATAGCCGCCTTGGTGCTGGCATAGGCTGCGGCGCCCGGAATTCCAACCAGGCCGGATCGCGAGGAGATATTGATAATGCTGCCTGAACCAGCCGCTTTCATCGTGGCAATGGCGGTTCGACATCCCAGAAAGGTGCCGTCGAGGTTCACCGCATGGACCGCGTGCCAGGCGTCGAGCGAGGCATTCTCCGGGTCATGTACAAGCTCGCCAGATTCAAAACCGGTGATCCCCGCATTGTTGACCAGCACGTCGATTCTCGGATGCTGACTTGCGATCGTATTCCAGTTTGCTTCGGACGATACATCGAGATGTGCATACACCGCGCCAATGCGGTCGGCCGTCACTTGACCGTCCTCATCATTTATATCGGTGACGATGACCCGGGCGCCTTCGCGCGCGAAGGCTTCTGATATTGCAGCGCCAATGCCGCGGGCAGCACCGGTTACAAGCGCTATTTTATTTTCTAGACGAGGCATGAGGACCCTTTCGAAACATATGAGTTTTTATCCGCAGATAAGCGGATCAGGCGGTTT
>JAYZAM010000097.1:0-6784 GCA_036339715.1 Pseudomonadota bacterium
TCTATGACGTCCCGGCAGACGTTTAGCGTTTTATCCCAGATCTCGTTGCCATCCTGCTCAACCCAGCCATCCGCGGGATAGGTCAGTCCAACTTCTTGCTGTGCCTGCGCCACCGGCTGAAATTCACGGTCGAAAGCGATCGCACGCGTCGATGTGGTGCCCTCGTCAATGACGAGTATCAGATCTGGCTCAGACATGGTTCCCTCCTCAAGTCGCAGCTCTTAGGCCGCGCTCGTTCCAGCATAAGCGCGCCCAAGGCGCAATGTTCGATTTCGAACAAAGCAGTGTTTTCATTTTGCAACATTCGAATTCAGCGGCCTCGTTTCTGCAACAATTTTCGTTTACGATCACATTTTTACCATTTACGAACATTGAAAGCCATCGTATGGGTGATTTGCAAGATAGGAACTGACTCAGTGTATGATGTCCTGATCATAGGTGGCGGAATCAATGGCGCCGGTATCGCACGAGATGCCGCTGGGCGCGGTTTGAAAGTTCTGCTGTGCGAAAAAGACGATCTTGCTTCACACACCTCGTCTGCCAGCACCAAGCTGATCCATGGCGGCCTCAGATATCTTGAGCATTATGATTTCGCGCTTGTGCGGAAAGCGCTGAAAGAACGTGAGGTTCTTCTAAAAGCCGCCCCTCACATTATCTGGCCGCTGCGCTTTGTGCTCCCGCACCACAAGGATCTGCGCCCTTCCTGGCTCATTCGCTTAGGTTTGTTCCTTTACGACCATCTGGGCGGCCGGAAGATCCTGCCCGCCACACGCACCCTGACCCGTAAGAACAGCTCGGTATTTGCGCCGCTTAAATCCACTTATGCCAAAGGTTTTGAATACTCAGATTGCTGGGTCGAAGATGCTCGGCTCGTCGCCCTGAACGCAATTGACGCCAAAGAGCGCGGCGCCAACATCATGACCCGAACCGAATGCGTTTCGCTCACGCCAGTCGGCGGAAACTGGAAAGCGACGCTGCGCGTTGATGATCGCGCCGACATGACGGTGAACGCGAAAGTCGTCATCAATGCTGCGGGCCCCTGGGTCGATCAGATCATCAGCCAAGCCGGATCGCGTTCAAACGCGCCAAGCGTTCGGCTCGTCAAAGGCAGCCACATCATCGTGCCGAAAATGTTCGATGATGAGCGCTGCTTCATCTTTCAGGCAGGTGATGGCCGGATTATCTTCGCCATCCCGTATGAAGATGGAAAACTCACCCTGATCGGCACGACGGATCTGCCTTTCGAGGGCGATCTAAATGGCGTGCAGGCGTCTCCGGAAGAGATCGAATACCTTTGCCAGGTTAGCAATGAGTATTTCGAACAGCAGATTACGCCGTCAGATGTGGTCTCAACCTTTTCGGGTGTGCGGCCGCTCTTCGAAGATCAGGCAGAGGACGCCTCTTCTGTGACGCGAGACTATGTTCTGAAAATTGAGAACCAAGATGCCGCGCCAATCCTATCCGTCATTGGCGGCAAGATCACGACCTATCGGAAACTCGCCGAAGACGCGCTTAAGCAGCTGAAATTTTTCTTCCCAGACGCGCAAACCCAATGGACGGCGACCGCGCCCTTGCCCGGCGGCGATATCCCCGATGCCGATTTTTCCGCGTTTTTGATCAATTGCGCGAACCGCTTTGCATGGCTGGACGAAAGCATCTTAAGGCGACTGGCCCGCACCTATGGGAGCCGGATCGATCTGGTGATCGGCAAGGCCCAAAGCGTAGAAGATCTCGGATTTGATTTTGGCGGAGGCCTGTACCAGAGCGAGGTGGACTATCTGATCGAACACGAATTCGCGCGAACGCCGGAAGATATCCTGCTTCGCCGAACCAAACTTGGGCTCCACCTAACTGACGCCGAAAAACAAACGCTGCGAGATCAATTTGAAAAAAGTCTGGTCGCGTATTTCAGGGTCCTCCTGGACGCGCACCTGTGACTAAGCGGGGGTGACTCCGCGCTGCCATACATTTTAACAAGATGAAAAATATAACGCTGAGGGAATGCGGGCATGAACACGCTGCAGGTTGGAATCTTTTTCTTCATCACCGCCGTGATTGGATTTTTGACGTATTTGAGCTGCCGCAATGCGCCCTCGGGCGATCGCGGATCGGATCATGACTATTTCCTCGCAAATGGCGGCCTGAGCTGGTATTTTGTGGCCGGGTCGATCACGCTGACAAATCTCTCGACCGATCAGCTGGTCGGTATGAACGGCAATCAAATGCTCTTGCTGGCCTGGTGGGAACTGGCAGCGGTCGTCGGCCTCCTGATCCTCGCTTATGTGTTCATTCCGATTTATTATCGGAACAATTGCACCACCACGACAGAACTGCTCCAGCGCAAATACGATAACAAACACATTCGTGCGGTGATTTCGGTACTGTTCCTGCTCGGAAACCTGTTCATTTTTCTACCCGCAATTTTATATGGCGGCTCACTCTTTTTGAAATCGACAACGGGCGCAGACTTTTCCGGTGTGCTTGGGGAACGGTTATTCGTCGGATCGCCGGTGGAAGTCGACTCTACGATCTTCGTGATGGCCATCATGTTCGCAATTGTCGGCGCGCTTTATGCCATTCTGGGTGGTCTGCGCGCGGTTGCGGTCTCGGACACCTATAGCGGAGTCCTGATCCTGTCACTGGCGGTTCTGGTCGTGATCCTCGCCCTGAATGCGATTAATTGGGACTTCTCCGGCGTCCCGGCAGAGCGGCTGAACATGTTCATCGGGAATGAGCTAGAGGATGGCAGCGAAACCCCGATCCCTTGGCACACGCTGCTGACGGGCATGATTTTCATCCAGATATTCTACTGGAGCACCAACCAGACCATCACCCAGCGCGCCATGGCCTCACCAACGGTCGAGGAAGCCCGAAAAGGTATTCTGGCGGCCGCTGGCATTCGCCTGCTGATCGTTCCAGTGATCGTGGTCGTTCCCGGGGTGGTGGCATACAAACTTTATGGCGATGTCGGCGACGCGGCTTATGGCATGATCGTCGGTGACATTCTTCCGCCGATCCTGTCAGGCGCTTTTGCGGCCGCCATCGCTGCTGCGGTTCTGACAACCTTCAACTCGATCCTGAACGCGTCCGCAGCGCTCTACGTATGTGACTTCCATGAGTCCTATATCGAGGAAGCGAGAGATGTGCCGAAGCTGAGCATGTATGTCTCGATTGCGATGACGGTTCTGGCCATCGCGCTCGTGCCGATTTTCGCGTCCCAGGAAAGCATCATCAATACGGTGCAACAGCTTTATGGCTTGCTCTCCATGCCAATCCTGTCGGCCTTCATCGTCGGCCTGGCCTTCCGGAATGTGAGCGCGTGGGCGGCGATTATTGGCGTTGTTACGGGCGTGCTCGTCTATGCCGTCTTCAGCTTCAAGCTGTACCAGTATATCGGCGTGTCACCGGATGAGGGTTTCGGTGCGACGCTGGCGAGCATCCACTACATCCATTACATGTTCGTGACGCTGGTGGTCAGCATCGGAACGGCACTCTTGTCGAACTTGCTCGTGTTTGGCCGCACCGCCGAACTGACAATCGGTCGGGGTGCTGTCACTGCCGCAGAATAGACGGCAGGGCTCAGGAGTCGCCGGCGACGTGCAATTCCATGTCTGAGGCGCGGATCGCATCCATGAAAGCAGGCGGTGGGGCCTGGTCTGTGAAGAGATGATCAATCTCATCATAATGACCGAGCCGGATCATCGCCCGACGGCCAAACTTGGCCTGGTCGGCGACCAGAAAAACGGTGCGAGAGTTTTGAATGATGGCCTGGGCTGAGCGAATTTCCTGATAATCGAAATCGAGCAGCGAGCCATCCTCGTCGATACCGCTAATCCCGATCACACCTATATCGAGCCGGAACTGGTTTAGGAATTCCGTCGTTGCTTCGCCGACAATCCCACCGTCCGACTGGCGGACGAAACCGCCTGCAATCATCACGTCTGAACCATCCGTCTCGCGCATCATGTTTGCGATATTTATATTGTTCGTCACGATCCGCAGATCGGTCCGTCCGACCAGTTCTGATGCCAGCGCCTCAGTCGTAGTGCCGATATTCAGAAACAGTGAAGCCCCTTCTGGGATGCGTTTCGCGACCATGCGGGCGATTTTGCGCTTGCCGTCCATACCCTCCTGAAGCCGGTCCTGATAAGGCTGATTATAGGCATTTCCGATGCGCCCCGCACCGCCATGGAACCGTTCGATCAGGTCCAGATCGCTGAGCGTATTGATGTCGCGCCGAATGGTTTGAGGCGTCACGCCGAATTGCTTGACCAGCTGCTCGGTCGCCACATAGCCCTGCGACCGGATCAGCTCCAGAATCTCTTTCTGTCGGCCCGGAAGGTTCGATACGTCTGTGTCGCTCATTGGCTCTCACTCTTATACGCCCGAAGGATATTCAGGCCTGTTGCAAACATTGTGTCAAATGGCACGGATCGTCAGCAGTGCTTGAAATGATAGATCAAACAAGTTTCGGGATGCAGCAACGGCACCTGCAACCCGACATGCGCCAGGGCTTCCCCGGGCAGGCGGGTTCCCGCCTCGGCCAAATCGAGCGCCTCCAGGACTGAAGGTCGCGACACGGAGCGGACTGGCTGCGGCCAGACAATCTTTGTTTGATAGGTCTTGGATGCATCAAGGCCGGGCACATAGAATCTTCCGGGAAGCGTCTCGCGATGCCCAGCCATATTACACCATGAGAATAAAGCTTCTGACTGGTCTTCGGAGACAACGCCAACCGCATTGATATGATCGGGTGTTTCGAGCCGGTGAAAATGTCCATTATGGATCAGGTCGCGGTGCTGTTTGTGAAGCGCGATACCGGCTTTCAGAATTTCCAGGTTTTCAGGCGGCTCTTCGAGCAAATTGAGCTCCATCCCCATATGGCCGAACATGGCGGTGGCAACGCGAAGCGGCATTGTGAGTCGGCGTCCCGTGATGTGACAGGTTTCCGGACCCACATGCGCACCCATAATCTCTAATGGGAAAAAGTGAGAGGCGCCGCGCTGGATTCTCTGTCGATCGAGCGCGTCATTGCTGTCAGATGTCCAAATTCTGTCAGTTCTCCGCAAAATGCCATAGTCAGCGCGCGCGCCGCCTGAGGAACAACTTTCAATCTCAACATCAGGGTGTGCTTGCCGAACCCGTTCGATCAAAGCGTAAAGCGCCCGGGTTTGCTGATTAATGACAGGTCGCCCGCGACTCCCGGGGTGATGAACATCTCGGTTCATGTCCCATTTCACATAGCTGATATCATGCGCGCCCAGCAATTTGTGCGTGTGCTCGAACAGATAGTCGCTGACTTCCGGACGCGTTAGATCGAGCACAAACTGGCCCCGGAACGGAACCTGTTCAACGCCATCGGCACGCAAGATCCAATCGGGATGATTGCGGTAAAGCTCGCTGTCCGGGTTCACCATTTCAGGCTCAAACCAGAGACCGAATTCCATCCCCAGCCCCATGACGTGGTCTACCAGCGGGCCAAGACCTTCGGGATAGACGTCTTCTGATGGCCACCAATCGCCCAAGCCGGCTTTATCATTACGCCGCGACCCGAACCAGCCATCGTCCAGGATATAGCGCTCCGCACCCACCTCCGCGGCCTTCTCGGCCAGCTCAAACAGGGTGTCATGGTCATGATCGAAATAGACCGCTTCCCACGTATTATAGTGAATGGGGCGGGCCTTCGACCGAATGCGGCCATCCATAACGGTGTGCTTCAGATGATGGTGGAACTTGCGGGATAAAGCGCTGTAACCCCGGCTCGTGAAACCCGCATATAAGCGCGGCGTACGGTAGATCTCGCCCGGTGCGAGCGACATTTCGCCAGGAAAGAAATACTCGCCCATTTGCACAAAAGCCCGGCCATCGCTCAACCGGTCGACTCGCACCCGGTTATTGCCGCTCCAGCCAAGATGAAAGGCGAAACACGGACCGGCCTGTTCATGAGTCTCATTGGTGCCAATGACCAAGCCGGGGAAATTATCGTGACTGGTCCGGCCATTCTTATTTTCGCGCACATAGCTGCCGAGGAATGGGGCCACCTCTTCGAGATGGAACTCACCAGACCATCGTCCAGTGAAACCGAACAATCGATTGGCGCGTGGGTCCAGGGGCAAGCTGGCAGAGGCACACCAATCGATCGCCAGCGACGTATCGCCGATATTCTCAATCTGAGTCTGACAGGTCATCAGATTGCTGTCGGGATCAAAGCCAATGAAGTGAGTGGCGCGCACCTTTGTGACAGCGTCTTCACAGATCACCTCGACCTCTTGAGTTGAGGGCCTTCGAACCTCTTTGACAAGAAACAGGCTGGCCCAGGCCGTACCGTTTCGATGCGCTGAAAATCCAGACAATCCAGCGATACCAGACCCTGTTTCATTCAACAAAGAACTCGCAACCTCGGCATCCGCGCCCCCGGGTGCGTGCTGTCGCGTTGTCATTTTTTTGAGCGTCGCTGGATCAGATGCGGTCAGTCGGGAGCCCCAATAGAGAATGCTCAGACGCGCCCCAATGGCACAGTCCAAGACAAGGCTTGTATTTCCCGCCGTGAGCGTGACATATCCTGTCTCCAACGTCATTCCGACCTCTCTTGCTGCATATGATGTCCTTAAAACTCATCTTGCAGAAAACTCAAATGTTGGAAATAGAGTATTTTTTTATCAAATTCGAAAATAAAAATACCCTCAATGCGGATGACCCGCGTACCTTTATGACCCATAGAATATCACATTTCTTCAGATGGGCGCGCCCCTACACATCTGTATTCAAACCATTTTGAATACCC
>JAYZAM010000098.1:0-7936 GCA_036339715.1 Pseudomonadota bacterium
TGGATCCTGTCTATGACAGCTTCCCAGGTTCTGCGTCTGGTGACCTCAGCGGCACAACGCCATCTGGTATTCCAGATGTCGCGACTTCTGTTGGCTTCAATTACGACTTCACCGTCGCTGATTGGGACAGCTATGTCCGTGCAGACTGGCAATATTCTGCGAACACCGACTTCTTCGATGACCCAGGCAATCAGGCCCTCATCGATACAGTTGGCTACTCGCGGGAAATCAGCGAAATCAACGCCTCAGCTGGATTTGAAAATCAATCTGGCGTCAGCGTCGCCCTTTGGGCGCGGAACCTGCTCGATGATGAGCGGATCACAACCGCGTTCCCGTCTGTGGCGCAAGCGGGCTCGATTTCGGGATATCCGAACCAGCCACGCACTTACGGTGTAACTTTGCGTAAGCGCTTCTAAAGAAAGCGATGAACGCAAATACGTGAGTCTAACTCGCGTCTCCTTTCCTTCGCCGATGTTGTCATGCAGCGTCAACATCGGCGATTTTTTGGATCAGGCCGTTCCCAAAGAATGCGGGCAACCACTCTAGATTTGAGTCTCGGAAGCCGGCACCAAGACCCGGCAACCGCAGATCAAGATTATAATTTTCGAATTTGATCCGCTTGGCGCAACGCATTTCGGGCTTGCCAAACATTCGAGTTGAGGGTTCTCATAGACAAGCAATCTTATGGGCGCTGAGCGCGGCAGTCAGTTGGACGGCAACCGCGGCGCTGGCCCCGTCTGTGTATTGATTGCCGCAGAGCGTATCGGGGTCTGACTCGGAGCGCGTCTCATGAAGACCATCATCGAACCCTTTCGCATTAAAAGCGTAGAACCCATCCGCCTCACAACGCGTGAGGAGCGCACGCAAAAACTGCGCGATGCCCAGTTCAATCTGTTTTCTATATCGTCTGAGGATGTCCTGATCGATTTGCTCACCGACAGCGGCACGGGCGCGATGAGTGCCCGCCAATGGGCCGCTGTGATGCAAGGCGACGAAAGCTATGCCGGGTCACCAAGTTTCGATCGCTTCGAGCGGGCGGTGAAACACCTGATGCCCTTCAAACACATCATTCCTACGCATCAGGGCCGCGCGGCTGAAGCCATTCTCATGTCGATTATTGGCGGGGAAGGGCGCACCATTCCTTCTAATACCCATTTCGATACGACACGCGGAAATATCGAGGCGACGGGCGCAACTGCGCATGATCTCAATATTGCCATCGGTCAAGATCCAAACGCCATCCATCCGTTCAAGGGCAACATGGACCTGGAGGCGCTAGACAGCTTTTTGCAGGCCCACGCCAAGACCACACCCGCCGTCATGTTGACGATTACGAACAATGCGGGCGGCGGACAGCCGGTCAGTCTGGCGAACATTAGGGCTGTGGCGAAGCTCGCGAAAGCCTATGGCAAACCCTTCATAATCGATGGCTGCCGCTTTGCGGAGAATGCCTACTTCATTAAGCAGAGAGAGTCGGAGCAAGCCGGACGCAGCATCACAGACATCGTGAGAGACTGTTTTGAAGTCGCCGACGGCATGACGATGAGCGCTAAAAAGGATGCTTTCGGCAATATTGGCGGCTGGCTTGCGTTAAACGATGACGATCTCGCGGACGCTGCACGCGAGCGCCTTATCCAGACAGAAGGCTTTCCAACCTATGGCGGGCTTGCCGGGCGTGACCTTGAAGCTCTGGCCCAAGGGCTGGAGGAAATCATAGATGAAGACTATTTGCGCTATCGCATTCGCACACATGAATACATTGTCGAACGTCTGGACCGGATCGGCGTACCGGTGGTAAAGCCCGCCGGGGGACATGCGGTTTTCATCGACGCAAAAGCTTGGTTGAGCCATATCCCGCCATTGCAGTATCCGGGACAAGCTGCGGCCTGCGCGCTTTACGAAATTGCAGGCATTCGCGCGTGTGAAATCGGCTCTGTAATGTTTGGACGCCAACCCGATGGCACGGAGATCGAGGCTTCAATGGAACTCGTGCGTCTGGCTTTTCCACGCCGAACCTATACCCAATCCCACGCCGATTATGTGATTGAAGCCTTTCAAGAACTGCATGCTCAAAGAGGTGCCCTAAAAGGGTTCAGAATAACGCGTGAACCAAAACGCATGCGCCATTTCACCTGTGCGTTTGAGCGTGTTTAAGCGGCTCAGCGGAAGAGGGGGCCCGCAAATGACGCAGAATGCGACGGGCTCTTCTCAAGCTTAACGGATCCTTAAACGGACCCAGAAGCATTTACGGAAATGCATAGCGCTGGTGTACGACCTGGGCTGGTTGAGCAATGAACGAAGGCGACCGCGAAACCCGCCGCGAATATCGCTGACTGCGTCAGCTCAATGTGGGTATGGGGTTTCACAGAACATTATTCGATAATCTACATTATGTGCAATTTAGCCCATGCCTGATGCTAACGGGACATTTGTCACTCAATACGTATAGAGTTTAATCTCAAACGAACTCAGCTGTGCGCCTTCAATCACACTTTGACCGCCTGGGACATTCAGTTTGAACGGGATAATGATTTCGCGGTCCGAGCCCGTGCGCCCTGTCGCGCGGATCAGATTGTTTGTTTTCTCCACCCGCAGGCCGGTTACGTGCTCTTCGAGAATGATCCTATACGAAATCGTTCGCGGGATCGCGACGGCCCGATCTCTCAATCTGACCTCCGACCGTTCGAGATCTATGCGAAAGGTCGTGAAAGGCTCACAATGAAGCCAAATCTCGCCAAGGAGTTCGATTTCCTCGCCGCGATACGTACCCAAATCCATATCCGTTACGCGCATGGAACAAGGCTGCTCAAAAGCGACGGCTTTGCCGACCAGTGGAAGGGCGATCGCCAGGAAAAGCCCCCCTACTCGCAAGACACGTTACCAAAATCAGAGACCCTGCGATCAATAAAGACCTCGAACGCGCAGGTACCTTTCGGTAACCGCACCGATAGCGCGTTCAGGCCCTCCGAGAGCCCGCTCAGATAGACAAAGCCATTATGTCCGACCACGCCAGATGCCTCACTCGATTCGCTTTTCACAAGCGTTCCAGCGGCCGGATAGCCGCCTTCTGGCAGAGACAGGGTCAGCGTCGCGGTCCGGTTCAGACGGATCGGCAGCGTGACTCGCCCGCCAATCACTCGTTTGGGGACAACAAGCAGGTTCGCTTCCTCGAGCTTATATTCAAACGGAATATTGTTTTGATCGACGCTCAATCTATTGCGCTCATAAAGGATCAGACCCGGCAGGACGACCCGGCCGTTTTGATTGCTGGCTCCGACACTACGATTGTTTACAAACACCTCAGTTTCAATGCCATCAATGAGGTCGGCCACGGCAACAGCGCCGGAAATCCGCCGCGCGTAAAAGTTTGCCCCGTCAACATGGCCAAAGCTGCCGCTGATTTGCCCGTTCAAAGACGCCGCCCCCTTCGAGACTGCCACGGATGAACTCATCGTCACTTTTGGGTGGCGCCAGAGCGCAGAGCCTGTCAGATTTTGAAAGCCGCTTTGGTCATCAATGGCTGACGACACGGACAGATCGATTCCATTTTGCCTTCGCGCGCGCTGCTGAACAGCGTGAATGCTCTGAATACGACCTTGTTCGACCCGGGTGCGGCTAAACCCACTACGATAGCGTCCTAATCGACGTGATAGGCTAAACCCAAAAAAATAATCATCCTCGTTCGCTTGTCGGTAGCCACCATTGAGTCCGAGACTTAACCCTGAGATCCGCGTTCCGATTGTGCCAAACAAACCGGTTGTAAGTGGCCCACTGGCGGCTTGTCGTCGTGCATAGGCCGAGACAGACAAATTTGAGCGCTTCGCCAAAGGTCGATTCCAGGAGAGGTTCATATTCCAACCGCGCTCTGGTTCGAACCCGTCAGACTTTGCAGAAAACCAGGAAGCTGAAGCCCCGAAATTGTTGCGGTTATGGCTGAAAAACCAACCGCCATTGATCCGCTGCACGTTTCCCGAAGGCCCGTTTTCAAGAAAGCTAGTCAAGGAGGCGGTGCCTGCCGGACCAAGACTGGCATCGACGCCGCCGCCAAGGCTTTGATGGTGCGGATCAATGCGGATCGCCCCGCTCGTCGTAATCCGATTGGTTAGCCCTCGTCGCAGAGCGTAGGACACGAAAGGCCGGTGCCAAGCATAGGAAAAAGCGCCCGTTTTCGGAACGCCGCCGTTTAACGCGACCTCCGACAGGCCCGGCCGCAAAAGCTGCGCGGCGGTATAGTATGTGGTCTGAAATACTTCGGTCTCACCGCTCTCATTGCTGACCAGGATACGAACATCCTGGCCGTTTCCAAATGACAGGTCGGTCAGACGTAAGGGCCCCTCCTGCGTCTCCCAAATGCGGCGCGACTGACCATTGACCACGATGCGCACTTCTGACGGCTGATCAATCAACAGATCCAGCGCGACCGTTGGCGTGATTGAAAAGCCGGGCTCGAGTCTAAAATTGGTTCCGATTTGCGCGCCGAGAAAGCGCTCACTCGATGCCAGAGACAGCCCCCGCGCTGTGGTTTCGCCAACCACCAGGCTTTTACGCTGCTCCAATAGATCATGACGCCAGCGCCCACCGCCAAAGGCCGCGCCAAATTCGCCTGAGTCATCCCAGAACAAGCCCGCTTCAGCCTCAAACGCGCCAGGAACGTTTTTCAGCGCTCCGGTGAGTTGGAAGTCGCCGTTCAGCGAAAAGCGATCAAACCTGGTTTCATTTTCAAACTTCAACCGGCTGCGCGGATAGAGGCCATAATTAACGAGAATGCCTGAAATCGGTTCTAAGGGTTCGGCCTCGGGCGGCGCGTCCCGAAAGGTCAGGTTGGTGGTTGGAAACAGCTCCGGCGCGGCCTGAATGTCGAGGATCAAGTCTTCCGGATCAAAAGTGACGTTCAGCGTTTCTAGCTCAGGCAGCGCACGGTAGACCGTCCCATCCAGTTCAATTTCATCGTCGCTGTCCGGGATCAGGCGCAAGGCCTCGTAAATATAGGCCTCAATATAAACCCTATCAGCCTCATACAGGATCAATGTGAAATCCTGAATGAGCCGACCATTGAGAAAGATATCCGCAAAACTTGCGTCGCGCGGGGTTTGGGCCTGCGCAAAGGTCGCGATCAAACATCCTAGGATCGCACCTTTCAAAAACGACACCAGGGGAATTTGTGGGGCGCGCGATCTCATAGAAAAATCCGTCTTGAAGACGTTCTGACCGCAGCGTCGAAAACCGCTCACCTATGGATCCTCGAACACGAAATAGACCGTGACCGAGTCGGAATAGTTACCTTGGATCGGCGTGCCGCGCTGCCGTGCGCTATCGAGGACGTAGAAATAGATTGGCAGCGAATAGGTGGTATTCGCTTGATTGATGGCGCTCTCAGGACTGAAAGTCCAGCCGAGCAAAAGCCCTGGATGGTGGTTGCCGCCCGGATTGGCATCCCTTCAGACTTGATAGCTTAACCCTGTCCCCAAAGACCCTGTGGGGTTGGGAATCAAGTTCGACTGAGCTCTATTGAGGATCACATAGTCCAATCTGTGATCCGGGTTGCTCGCAGAACCATCCACAACGAGCATGCTTCTTGGACTCAAGCGATCATTGGGGTCTGACTGAGGTACAAAATTCACGCCGGCGTCGAAACAAACCGGCGCAAAACTAGCGGTGCTATTAGTCAGGTTCGCAGGCAGAACGGAACATCTGAAATTGACGGCGTTTTCCGACAATATGCCATCTCCCTCATATGCCCCAAGCGACATCCAGGTGCGGTCCAGCCAAAACGCACAGGACGGTTCAATATTCGCCGTCACAGTCACGGTTTGAACGATGGGCGAGGTCTCCGTCTCCTGCTGCGCGAGCGCCACGGGTGTTAGCGCCGCCGCGAAAACCGCAATAGCTAGATTGTCCCGGGCACGCCTCAGCGGTGTGCCGATCAGATTAATAAGAACGGGCACGGGTAGGCGCTCCGTGCTACGGGTCTCTGAAGACGAAATAAAACGTCAAAGTGTCGGAGTAATTGCCCTGGACCGGAGTACCCGGTTGTTCGCTGCTGGGATATACATAAAAGAATATCGAGTTCGAATAGGTTTGATTGGGCATCTCGTCTCTAGCCCCACCCGGACCGACAGCGAAACCGGAAGTTCGGCCTGGGTGAAAATTGGCGGCAGGGTTAGCTTCACGACAAAGCGAACTATCTCCAGTTGCTGCGTCCCCTTGAGCATCCACCCTTCCGGTACCCATTGCCTGCTGTCCGGGCCCAGTTTGTTGATTGAAATGATCATACGCAAATACGTTGTAGTTCAACCGGTGATTCATATTGGACGGATCTCCATTTAAGAGGAGCATCGTGCGCGGATTAAGAGGATCTTCGGCCGTTCCTGTCGGGACATAATTTTCCCCTGCATCAAGGCACGCAGGTGCGAAAGCGCTGAAGACTGCCGCGCCAGTAAATCCATCGTTTTGCGTTTGGTCCGGCAACACAGAACATCGCATATTATACGCATTCTCCATGACCAGAGCATCCCCTTCATAGACCCCTAGGGTCATCCACGTACGATCAAGCCAAAACGCGCAACTCGGTTGGACGGCCGCTGTTACCAAAACGGTTTCGACAATCGGCGAGGTCTCCGTCTCCTGCTGCGCGAAAGCGACCGGTGACGTGGCGAGCGCGGTGCCCAGTGCCGTAACTCCCAGATATCGTTGCGCAAGGCGTTGTTTAAAGGGCTTCAGCTTGATCTTCTGTTTCATTCTACCATCTCCTTTATGCGCCCCAAGTTTGCTTGCGAATGAGCCGATCCCCTATTGCACTACGGGCACCACAAAGGTGCTGCGAATAGCGACGGCGCCTTGAGACGCTGCGGCGTCTGGCAAAGGCGGCGGTACGGTCGAGACCAGAAGCACCAGCGATTTGTCCTTTGCCAGCGCATTCGAACCTTTGAACCCGACCCGCAGCTGCTGACGCTCTCCGGGCTCAATCGTTGCGATGGCGGGCACGACGAGCAGCACATCGCTATCGACATAGCGCGCACCCTCACCCGTTCCGACTTCAGACGGCCTCGCCTCGATCGCAATCGGCGCGTCTCCAATGTTCGAAATAGACAGCGTCGCCCGGGTCTTGTCTTCAGACAGATCCACGCTCATCGGCGAGAATTGCAGGATCTGCGCCCGCGCGACCGGTGACAGCGCCATGACGGCAAGACACAAACAGACAATCAAAATTCGCGGCATAGTTCAGATGCACCCCACTAACTTATTCACAATTATGGGCGGTGGGCGCGCGATGAAAATATCGGGTTGTCTCTGTTTTATTATCTTTCCGTGTTATTCCACCTGCGAAATAACGAAACCACAATCTAAAAGTGAATATGCTATTTCCCGTATCGGCCGATCCTGCATGGGCGCCGTTCGAACTCTACTTGAGATATGACATGAATGTTCGTAACGGCACGTGGTCCGTCTCTCCGGGCTCGGTCGGTCGAGCACCGACCTCATAAACTACGGAAAGTTAGATGGTACGCCCAACAGGATTCGAACCTGTGACCTACTGATTAAAAGTTAGCGATCTCGCCATTCGGCGACGTTCGAGTGAGTTCGCATACATCCTATAATAACACTTAATTACAGTGTGTTATTGTGTTTCTCAGTTCATGCGTGTTCATGAGCGCTTGCTACAATCCACGATTTTTGGCACGAATTTGGCACGAATCTGGAGCATTTGATTGGCCAGCCGCATCAAACCTCTAACTGCCCTAGATGTGCAGCGCTTGACCGTCACGGCCTTCGTCGGCGGCGTGCCGGGCCTTCAACTCGTCGTTTCGCCTGGAGGCACGAAAGCTTGGCGCCTGTTCTACCGACTGCCTGGCTCAAAGAGACGCCGATCGATGTCTTTGGGACGTTTTCCCAGTCTAACTCTTGCTGACGCTCGAAAGACGGCCAACGAAATGCT
>JAYZAM010000099.1:0-19171 GCA_036339715.1 Pseudomonadota bacterium
CTTTATCTTTTATGGTTTTGGCACCAAGCCGTCTTCTACGGGCTTGTCACCGAGAGCCGCTGAGATGAACTCATTCTTCTCGCGATTGTGTGTTGAGAGCAAACCAGTCGCGGTCGCAGCGGCTGGCGGGCGACCTGTATATTTCGGTCGCGGGTTTTTGTATCCAACCCGGTTCGCAGCCCATTCGAGCTCATCCCGAATGAAGGTCCAGCCCCCCATATTGCGGGGCTCTTCCTGGCACCAGACCAGCTCGGCTTGCGGGAAGCGTTTTAACTCATCCATAAGAGCCTTACGCGGAACGGGGTAGAATTGTTCCACCCGCAGCAAATAAACATCATTTACGCCGCTCTCTTCGCGCGCCTCGAAAAGATCATAATAGACCTTGCCCGAGCAAGCGACGACGCGTTTGATCTTCTCGTCATCCACCAGTTTAACCTTGCCTTGGCGTCCCGGTGTTTCGGCATCATCCCAAAGCACGCGATGGAATGAGGACTTCGTATTCATGTCATCAAAGTCACTTGTCGCCAGTTTGTGGCGCAGCAATGATTTTGGCGTCATGATCACGAGCGGCTTGCGGAAATCACGATGGATCTGCCGCCGCAGAGCGTGGAAATAGTTGGCCGGCGTCGTCAGGTTGCAGACTTGCCAATTGTCTTCGGCGCACATTTGCAGAAAGCGTTCAAGACGGGCCGAAGAGTGTTCCGGTCCCTGCCCCTCATAGCCATGTGGCAACAGCATGGTCAGGCCCGACATACGAAGCCACTTGCGTTCTGCTGATGAAATGAACTGGTCAAAGAAGACCTGCGCCCCGTTGGAGAAGTCGCCGAACTGGGCTTCCCACATGACCAGCGCGTTCGGGTTGGCGAGTGAATAACCGTATTCGTAACCAAGCACCGCTTCTTCAGAGAGAAGCGAGTCAATCACTTCATACTCGGCTTGGCCATCGCGCAAATGATTGAGGGCCGTGTACCGATCACCTGTGTTCTGATCGACCATATGGCTGTGGCGTTGAGAGAAGGTTCCGCGGCCACAATCCTGTCCGGACAGGCGCACATGGAAGCCCTCATCAAGCAGCGTTGCGAACGCGAGATGCTCGGCAGTCGCCCAATCAAGCCCTTTGCCAGCCCCGATCGCGTCTGCACGACCCTTGATCACGCGTCCAAGCGTCCGGTGAACATTGACGTTCTCAGGGATGGTCGTGATCCGTTCGCCGAGTTCTTTGAGTTTGGCTTTTGACACGCCCGTCTTACCGCGGCGATCATCATCTTCGGGAAGGCCGAGGCCCTTCCATTCGCCCTCGAGCCAATCGGCTTTGTTGGTTTCAACAGTTTTACCGTCTTCAAACGCCTTATCGAGAAAATCCTCAAAGGCTTTGACTTCAGTCGAGACTTCATCCGCCGTCATCAGTCCTTCGGCCACGAGACGTTCGCCATAGAGTTCACGGGTGGAACGATGCGTTTTAATCGTCGTATACATGACCGGCTGCGTAAACATGGGCTCGTCACCCTCATTGTGCCCGAAGCGGCGATAGCAGAACATGTCGATGACGACATCTTTGCCAAATTTCTGGCGATACTCGGTGGCCACTTTTGCAGCATAAACTACAGCTTCTGGATCATCGCCATTGACGTGGAAAATCGGCGCCTGAACCATGAGCGCAACGTCAGACGGGTATGGGGACGACCGCGAATACATCGGGCTCGTGGTGAAACCGATTTGATTGTTGATAATGAAGTGGATGGTCCCGCCAGTTCGATATCCCTGCAGGCCAGAAAGCGCAAAACACTCGGCCACAACGCCTTGCCCTGCAAAGGCCGCATCGCCGTGCAAGAGCAAAGGTAGTTTTTTGGTCCGGTCAAGATCGCCGGTTTCCTCATATTGCATGAATTGCTTGGCGCGCACGCGGCCGAGTACGACCGGGTCAACCGCTTCAAGGTGAGACGGATTGGCATTCATGGTCAGGTGAACCTGATTGCCGTCAAATTCTCGGTCAGACGACGCACCAAGATGGTATTTCACATCACCCGAACCAAACTCTCCAGCGCCCTGCGTCGAGCCACCCATGAACTCATGGAAGATCTTTTCGTAGTCTTTGCCCATCACAGCGGCGAGCATGTTGAGGCGGCCACGGTGCGGCATACCAACAACGATCTCGTCGACGCCGAGCGCACCGCCGCGTTTGATGATTTGCTCGAGCGCTGGCACGGCCGCTTCACCGCCATCCAGCCCGAACCGTTTGGTGCCCGGATATCGTTTGTGCAGGAAGCGCTCAAAGGTTTCCGCTTCGATCAGCTTGGACAGGATCGCTTTTTTACCTTCTGGGGTAAACGCAACACCCTTGTCCGGACCTTCGATCCGTTCCTGGAGCCAGCTTTTCTCTTCTGGATCCGAAATATGCTGGAACTCGATGCCCATCGTTGAGCAATATGTCCGGCGAACAATTTCGAGAATCTGGCGCACGCTCGCATGCTCCAGGCCCAGAACGCCATCGATAAAGATGTTGCGGTCGAGATCACTTTCTTCGAAACCATAGCTTTTAGGGTCCAGCTCTGGCTGATAATCTGGCTTTTCAAGGCCGAGCGGATCGAGCTGCGCCTGCAAGTGGCCACGCATCCGGTAAGCCCGGATCATCATCAGGGCTTTAACAGAATCCTTTACCGCTTGGGCGATGTCAGCTTCGGTCGCGGCCGGGGCAGATGACTTGATCTTCTTCTCAAGCTTGGGCTCGAGCAAGGTCCAGTTTCCATCGAACGCGGCAACTTCTTCCGGAGACGAAGGCTTGGGCCAGTTGGTGCGTTTCCAGCTCGCGCCATCAGCATTGCGCGCGGCATCCGTCTGCCCGTCGCCAATCTCGTCAAAGAAGGCGCGCCAGCTCTCGGGAACCGAATTCGGGTTCTCGGCATATTTGGCCTGCATCTGTTCGATCCAGACCGCACTGCCCCCATATAGGAACAATGTGTCCAGCATCGCGGCGTTTTGGGCGCTGCGATCGCCTTTGATCGGAGATCCGTCGTCTGCCATATCTTACCGTCCTTTTTGTGGACGGCCCGGCGGGGTCATATCTGGCCTCGTCTGGCCGCCCTTTGCCCTAATATAATGCGGCGCTAACCTTTCAAAACCTCTACCATAGTCGTGCCCAGTCGGGCAGGGCTTGGAGATACTTTGATTCCGGCTGCTTCCATAGCTGCGATTTTGGACTCAGCGTCGCCTTTTCCGCCCGAAACAATGGCACCTGCGTGCCCCATTGTTCGGCCTTTTGGCGCTGTCCGGCCCGCGATAAAGCCCACCATTGGCTTCTTGCGGCCTTTCTTGGCCTCATCGATCAGGAATTGCGCCGCTTCTTCTTCAGCAGAGCCGCCAATTTCACCAATCATGACGATGCTTTCTGTCTCGTCATCTGCAAGGAACATCTCCAGGACGTCGATAAACTCGGTGCCTTTGACCGGGTCGCCGCCAATGCCGACGGCGGAGGTCTGACCGAGGCCTTCGACAGAAGTCTGATAAACCGCCTCATAGGTCAGCGTGCCCGAGCGAGAGACAACTCCCACGGAGCCCTTCTTGAAGATTTTGCCCGGCATAATGCCGATCTTGCACTGCTCGGGAGTCAAAAGACCTGGGCAGTTTGGTCCGATCAGACGGGACTTTGATTTATCGAGTTTGGCTTTGACGCGAACCATGTCGAGGACCGGGACGCCTTCCGTGATACAGACGATCAGCGGGATTTCAGCGTCAATCGCTTCTTCAATCGCGGCCGCTGCGCCGGCCGGTGGCACATAGATCACAGTCGCGTTGGCGCCCGTTGCATCCTTGGCGTCGGCCGCATTCGCATAAATGGGCAGCGACGCGCCATTGTCGGCAGACCAGGTTTCACCGGCTTTGCGCGGATGCGTGCCGGCCACCATTTGTGTGCCGAAATAGTCGAGCGCCTGATTGGTGTGAAAAGACCCGGTTTTGCCGGTCAGGCCCTGAACGATAACTTTTGTGTTTGAATCGATAAGAATGGACATCTGTCTTACGCGCCTTTCACGGCTGCAACAATTTTCTGGGCGGCATCGTCGAGATCATCGGCTGGAATGATGTTCATTCCGCTCTCGGCCAGGATCTCCTTGCCTCGATCGACGTTTGTGCCCTCAAGACGCACCACCAATGGCACAGCCAGAGAGGTTTCTTTCACGGCCTGGATGACCCCTTCCGCGATCACATCACACTTCATGATGCCACCAAAGATATTGACCAGAATGCCTTTGACGTTCGGGTCCTTCATAATGATTTTGAACGCTGCGGCGACTTTCTCTGCGTTCGCGCCGCCGCCAACATCACAGAAATTGGCAGGCTCTTCGCCATACAGTTTGATGATGTCCATGGTCGCCATGGCGAGGCCGGCACCGTTGACCATGCAGCCAATCGTGCCATCGAGTGCAATATAAGCAAGGTCCCACTCAGACGCTTCGATTTCTTTTTCGTCTTCTTCTGTGGTGTCGCGCAGTTCCATAATGTCGGGGTGACGGAACAGGGCATTTCCATCAAAGCTCACCTTGGCATCCAGAACGCGCAAATGGCCGTTTTCCATGACGATGAGTGGATTGATTTCCAGCATCGACATGTCTTTCTCGATGAACGCTTTGTAGAGGATCGGGAACAGCTTCATCCCGTCTTCGCGTGCCGAGCCATCCAGAGCGAGCGCATCACACAATTGCGCGGCTGCAGCGTCCGTCACACCCTCAGAAGGATCGATTGGCAGGGTTAGAATTTTTTCAGGCGTGTCGTGCGCGACTTCCTCAATGTTCATGCCGCCTTCGGTAGAGGCAACAAATGCAGGACGTCCGGTTTCGCGATCGACCAGAAGAGACAGGTAAAGCTCTGTTTCGATGTCAGCGCCGTCTTCAACATAGAGGCGATTGACCTGCTTCCCGTCAGCGGTGGTTTGCGCTGTCACGAGATGGTTGCCGAGCATCGCTTTCGCGTGCTCCAGCACTTCTTCTTTCGAGAAGGCCAGGCGAACGCCGCCCTTCTCGCCAGCTGCTGCCTCGATAAATTTACCCTTACCGCGCCCACCGGCGTGGATCTGGCTTTTCACAACCCAGAGCGGCCCCGGCAATGTGTCGACGGCGGTTTGGACGTCATCGAGCGTGAGAATCGGGACTCCATCAGCCACGGGCGCACCGAATTCTTTCAGAACCGCCTTGGCTTGGTATTCGTGAATATTCATGAGGGTTTCAGCCTTTTGCAACGGACGGAGATGCGCGACTGCATCCCCAAAAGTCGCGCGCCTTATAGCATTGCCATTTCCGGTGACAACCGCCTGCAACCGGAAATCGTTAGGCTGGGTTCGTCACAAAAACCCAGACCCCCCTATATACTCGTATAACGAGCGCTGGTATCGCTAGTGCACACCAATATCGGAAAATTCGAGCAGATTCTCACGGACAGTTGAGCCGGTATTGTCCTTGATCTTTAGCATCACAGTTTTTGCATCCCAGTCGATTTCGACTGATCCATAATTCTCTGGCGCAAACCCAGCCCCGACCTGACGTTCATCGAGCTCGTCAGATTCGTTACGGAAACTGACATTCAGCGAAGATGCGGTCAGCTCGTGCGCCTCATATGGCAACACATCGGCTTCTTCATAGATAAAGGCCGTGTGGCGATCACCCGACAAGAAGACGACGCCCGTGGCATCGGTCTTATCAATCAGATCAAACAGGCGCTGACGCTCATCGGGCATGGTCGACCAGGCTTCCCAGCCATGCGTCGTCGGCATCACCTGAATGGAAGACGCAATCAGTCGAATGTCTGCTGGCTGCTGCAACTGGTTTTCCAGCCAGGTCCATTGCGCTGCGCCCAGCATATCCTGCATCGATCCTGAAGCGGCAGGGAGATAGCGCTCTTTCCCCTTCGCGCCCCAGTCGTCGGTTGGCGTCAGGCCTGACCGGAAGAAACGCGTATCCAACATGATTACTTGGGTCCGCTGACCTTCCGGACCGAATGTTCGGGCATAATAGGTCCCGGGCCATTGACCGACATCTTCATCTTCCAGCCCCCAGAAGACTTCATGAACGCGTTCAGCAAGCCCGCGGAAAGGGAATTCCTTGCCTGCATCATTGGCCCCAAAATCGTGATCATCCCAAGACACCATCATAGGGACACTCTGCCGAACCGTCTGAAAGTCTTCTCGCGCAGCTAAGTCCGCGAACGATTCCTTCAGCTCGCCAAGATCTGCGTCATTATTGGTGTAGGCGCGTCCATCACGATCGCCATAAACATTGTCGCCAACCATCAGGAAAAGGTCGGCATTTTCTGCTGGTAAGCTCATCAGAGCCGCAGACGGCCCTCTCTCTTCGTCAAGACACGAGCCAAGCAAAACTTTCGTGATCACCGTGTCGGATCCGGGGAGCGGCATGCCCTCAGGCGCCGTCGGAAATGCGCTATCTGGAAGCGTATCATAATAGAGTTCTAGCGCCGCTTCAGCCGTCTCAGGTTTCGGCGTAAAGATGCTGAGCGCGCCTGTCTCCGTCGCACACCCGGTTAAAGCAAAGGTCATCGCTCCGGCCAACAAAACCCGTTTCATGCATCTCTCCTCTCAAAAACACGTCGTGCTTCCTTATGCAGAAAGCACGACAAGTTTGTAACAGGAAAAACGCCTCTAGAGGCCGATAAAAAGATCCCACATCAGCCGACCGGGCAAAAACGTAAAAAGACCCGCAATCGCCATCGCGCCCGCAAACATGCCCGTCATGGTCTCTCGATGCTTTTTAACGTTACCACGTCGGACCGCCGCAACACCAAATGGCAGGCCCAACAGGACCCAAGCAGACAGCGCATGAATTGGGCTGAAGGCGTTTTCAAAAATCCCGGAGATGAAGAATGAGGAAAATGCCGTCAAACCCATCGCGATGACCCAGCTCCAGCCGAGCGTTTTGTGCAGACCAAATCCTTTCGGCGCACACAATAGGATCAGACCAATAAAAAAGGCCGTCAATGCGCTCGCGACGTGGATCTGGATTTGAATCGGCGCCGTGAGCAATGGCTCGAAATTAACCCGGATATGCGGCTTAGCCTCGGGATATCCAGACAGGATAAAATGGCTGGCAATGATATAAATCACTAAGGCAATCACAAATTGCCACCCAATCGCGGGAACCTTCTGGACGAGGGCGCGAGGAGAGAGTGTCGGAGGAAACACTGTTTTTGTTGTCATTATCTCTCTCCTCACGCCCAAGTTCCGTGAAACCCGAGCGGCCAGGCATAGTCGGCTTGCCAGACGCAGACCGGACCATCATTCACGTTCGCGGCATCAAACACACAAATCTCGCGGACGCCGGCTTTCAGATTGAGCACCGGCCCAACAAGCCAGGCATCCACGTCAGAGTGTCCGCCCGCTTTGGGGACAAATAAGAACTCTTCCACCATGCGCTGATCGCCAAACTCAAACGACTGATGCTGGCCAGTGGTCCAGTTTTGCACGGACAGCGCGGTGCTTCCGGGTCGACGGCTTGACGCGCCGCTGGCCAGGGCCACGAGATTCCTTGTTTTGCCACGATAGCGCGGATCGACCTGTGGGAACTCGCCGATGATTTCGGTCTCAATCAGACGAGCGTCGCCGCGCGGCGGGATTTCGACTAGGGTCAGTACGCCCTCTTCGGCGAAATAGTCTTCATTCCAAACGCCGCGGATCTCATCGACACCCCCGCCAACGCCGAGTACGGGTTCTTTATAGAAAGCGGCATCGAATTTAATTGTGCCATCATTTTCTTCCCAGGCCGATCCGGTATGGAAAAACATCCGGGCTGGCGCTTGGGCCCAACGCTGATTTGAGAAGTCATCCTTGTCGATAATCAGCATTTGCAGCCCGTGCTGCGGCTGCCACTCAAAGCCAGCGACCACGGGTGGACGCAGATTTTCATTGATCCACGGTTGAACCAGAATGATCAGGTGGCGTTCACTCATCGTCCAGTCATGGATATAGGCGGCGCGCCCAATATCGACGAGACCAAAGTCTTCGAGCGTGCCTTTAGCGCTGATCCGATAGATCCCAACCCGCGATCCACCGACAGCGAGGTTCCAAACCCGCCCATTGGGTTCGACTTTCGGGTGCGCCAGAAATGGCATCCCCTTGAGATCATCACGCCAGGTTTTTGGGCCGCGTGTCTCGAGGGTTTCCGGGTCCATGGAGAAGGCAGACCCGGCTTCCCAGAGCGCCAGCAATTCACCGTTCACCACCATAACGGACGTATTGGCGGCATTCGTATCGTCCGCGCTCTGGACCGCGAAACTCTCATCTCCGAGCGTCCCGAAACCGGGGGCCAGAAATCGCTGCGCCGCCTGTTCTTCATGGCGCTTATTGGTTGCAACGAAGCGCGCCTGATGCACCGCTTTCCCATCCTCGATCGCGATGCGATGGACCAATCCGTCACCGTCAAACCAATGACTGGCATAGGCCTCACCATAAGATAGCTGCGCCGGGCCATTGCGGTAGAGACTTCCTTTCAGATCGGAAGGAGGGCGCCCAAAAACCAGTCTCATCGGCGCGGGATCGAACCCGTTTGCGGGCGCATTACGATATCCGAGATGCCAGCTTGGCATCGATTGCGCCTCAGCGGCGGCGTGCGGACCAAAGCTCGCAGCTACAGCTCCGGCGACGCTCGCACCCAGCCCAGTTTCAAGAAAATGACGACGAGACAATTGCATGGGACATTCCTTCCAATAGTGAGCGGGCTTAGTTCATTGTGATCGTGTGGGTCGTGCCATCGGCGTTGAGCGTAAATCTCGCCGCCTCCCATTTGGCCGGACCAAACCGGCCTTTGGCATCGTTCGAAAACGCATATGGCTCAGTCGGCATCCCGAACGGGTTGGTGTTCATTTCACCATCATCGTTGAGGTCATGATAAAGCCGGACAGCATATTCACCGGGGTCCAATCCCTCGAAAGTGACCGTAACGCGGTCGCTTTCGACTTTAAGATTTTCGCCATTGAGCAAACCGTCGCCCTTATATGTGGCTTCATCGAACCGGCCGAGCATGATGGTTCCCTTTGCCTGGGAAATGCCTTCAACCGTTACGGTCAGGTCCGCGGCATTGGCCAGCGGCACCATCCCAAATCCGATGACCAGAGAAGCGGTGAGTGGGGCGATGGTTTTCATTTTTTGTCTCCGTTTATGAGGGTCTGACGTGCGGGTTGCGCCGTTCTGAGAGGAGACATTTCAGGGATTGAGCAGGGGCGCATCGCTTTCTACGTCTGAGGACTAGAATCCTTCGCGAAATGCAGCCATTGTCATTCGCGAACCGTGGAAAAAGGGGCTCTGCAGTTTGCGTATCGCGAGTGACATCGGCCGGTTTTGCGCCATCGTGGCTGGGCTTGGGCTCGTCTTCGCCTGGCTTGGTGTCTACAATACCGGCAATCTGCCCTTCTATCAGCGTTTCGTGTTCTGGACCTCAACGATGGCAGTAGGAGCAGGAACCTCCGTCCTGATCGCCCCGCTCATCTGGGGCCCTCGATTTGAAGATATGGCGGCCCCGTTCAAAATCGCGATTGTCGCGGCGGTTGTCTCGGTTCCCGTAACGCTAACCCTGATATTGTTTTTCAGTTACAGCGCCTGGACCCTCAATTACCTCATCATGCAATATTCCTATGTCCTGGTGATCTCTCTGATCGTCACGGCGGGCGCCTATGTGCGACAGGTGATGCTGGATCAAGGTTCTGGAGAGCTGGATGAGACAAACCCGGTTCAGACCTTTCTTGAGCGTCTTCCGGTCAAATTCAAAACCGCTGACCTCTACGCGATTTCGTCCGAGGACCATTATCTCCGCGTTCATACCAGCCTTGGAGAAGAATTGATCCTGATGCGCCTGGCCGATGCTGTTCGCGAGCTGAGCGGCGCAGGCGGGCTTCGGGTCCATCGATCCTGGTGGGTGGCCAAATCAGGCGTCGTTGAGGAAAAACGCATTGAAGGACGCAGTCTTCTGATTTTGACCTCCGGCACCGAGGTCCCGGTATCGCGCAGCTACCGCGCGAAAGCCAAGGATGCGGGTCTCATCCGTTAACCCCCAAATCGCCTTATTCAAAACACGCATAGCCCCTATTCTGTTTGAACAGTGTTCATCAAGGATGGGCGTCCCCATCTCCTCGTCAACGAAAGACAATGGCGAGATCGCCAAGACTGATGAAAGCAAGACGATGAGCAATAACCATATCCTGACCCGCACCCTGACCGTTCTGTTTACCGGCGCAACCGCTGCCGCTCTGTTCCTGGTGGCCTTCGCACCGAGCGCTTCGATTTATGCGGGCTAGGAGGTTGCGAGGCGACGTCACCGCAGGTTCAAGCTTTTGGCCCACCTGGCATAATCGGACGGTCGCGCCAGTTGCCCATGCTGCGGACGCGATCATACATGACCAGCGCGCCAGCAAGGCTGACATTTTTGCAGAATTTGGTCGGGATTTTCACGATATGGTCGCAGCGCTCGACCATGGCATCTGACAGGTTCCCGCGCTCGGGCCCGAGCACATAAGCGGCCATTCTGGGGTGTTTGAACTCCGGCAATTCAACCGCATCATCGGTCAACTCAATTCCAACCAACTGGCAGCCTTTGGGAAAAACCATCTCATCCATGGAGTCCCATGCATAGTAAGGCACGTTTTTGAAGGTTCGCGACGTGTCAGAGAGATTGGCAATTTTGGTCCGATCCGCGGCTTGAACCGAAAATACGAAACTCGCCCCAAAGGCGTTTGCAGTGCGCATTAGGGCACCGAGATTCATGGGCTTAGAAATTCCTTCAGCCCCGATGGCGAAATAGCCCTTCATCAAATCACCCCCAAGATGGTTCGACCTATGGCGACCAGCGCCAACAATAGAACGGGCGCCACAATGCTATAGCGGCGAGCCGTGCGCAAATGCCCGAGTGCGCTGGCATAGGTTTCGCGTAAATGGGTAACCGCCTCTGTCATTTCCGTTTCGAGGTCACCAGTAAGCGGCGTTGCGCCCGCGGCCAGTATGACCGCGCGATTGGCTTTCGCACGATCTGCGAAACCCTCGCGCCACGCCCCCAAAGCCCGTCGCAGAACCAGAGCCGTCACGATCCGCATCTGCACCGCCAGAGCAAAGGCAAAGCCCAGAACCCCGAACAGGATCCAGAAGAGCACCGTCTTATCCAAGCCAACATCTCCGCTACGTCAGACCTTCACAGCGCCGGTTGCCACGGCTACGAAGCGGACGTCAACGAATGAGATGAGGAAACCCTGATGAAAGCCCTGCTCTCCAAAGCCCCAGGCGGCACAGATACATTGGTACTGGAAGAGATTGAAAGTCCAACCCCAGGCAAGGGTGAAGTGGTCATCGACGTGAAAGCGATCGGGGTGAATTTTCCCGACACGCTGATCATTCAGGATTTATATCAGTTCAAGCCTGAGCGCCCCTTCAGCCCGGGCGGTGAGGTTTCCGGCGTGGTCAAAGCAGTGGGTGAAGGCGTTTCACATCTGCAAGTTGGTCAGCGCGTGATTGGCTCTTGCGGATGGGGCGGTATGCGCGAGGAAATGGCTCTGGAAGCGGGTCGTTGCATCCCGATTCCTGACACGGTGCCATTTGATGAAGCCGCCGCCTTTGTCATGACATATGGCACATCTTATTACGCGCTGAAGGATCGGGCAGATCCGAAACCCGGCGAAAAGCTGCTCGTCCTTGGCGCAGCCGGCGGCGTCGGTATCGCAGCTGTAGAGCTTGGAAAAGCCATGGGTCTGGAAGTTATTGCGGCCTGCTCGACACAGGAAAAAGTCGATTTCTGCCTCTCAAAAGGCGCCGACAAAGGACTGGTCTATGAGCGCGGCGCACTCGACCGCGCACAGCAAAAAGCCTTCTCCAACCAGATCAAAGAGGTCAGCGGCGGCGGCGTCGATATCATTTATGATGGCGTCGGCGGTGATTATGCAGAGCCTGCGGTGCGCGCCATGAATTGGGAAGGTCGTTTCCTGGTGATCGGCTTTCCTGCGGGTATCCCGAAAATCCCGCTCAATCTGACATTGCTGAAGTCCTGCGATATTCGCGGCGTCTTCTGGGGCGCGGCTGTCGCACGCGACCCGGCGGCCAACCAGCAGAATCTCGCAGAGATGTTTGCCATGTATCAAGAAGGAAAGATCAAACCGCACGTGTCTGAGACCTTTCCGCTGGAGCGCGGCGGCGAGGCTATCCAGTATCTGATCGATCGCAAGGCCCTCGGCAAAGTCGTCGTAACTGTCTAGGCATTTTGATGCTGGCGCTTCATCTCAGCGACGACGCTTGCCGCAGCTTAGAAAGCCGCCTACCTCGTCGAGATGCCTGAACTGCCCGAAGTTGAAACCGTTCGCCGTGGCCTGTCGCCTGCTATGGAGGGCCAGGTCATTCAGCGTCTCGAGGTAAATCGATCCGATCTGCGGTTCCCGTTTCCGGAAGGGTTTCGCGCGCGGGTCGAAGGCGCCAGGATTGAACGCATGGGGCGTCGGGCGAAATTCCTGGTGACAGAACTGTCGACGGGCGAAGCTTTGATCATGCATCTCGGCATGTCCGGGCGTTTCACGGTCAACAGCGAAACGACGGCTGAATTTCATCATGATCCCGGCACCAATCCGGCGCATGATCATGTCGTGTTTCACATGGCAGGCGGCGCCACGGTGACCTATAATGATCCGCGCCGATTTGGCTTTATGGAGCTGTGGCCGCTGGACCAGCTCAACACCTATCCCCGGATCGAACACCTTGGCCCGGAACCCCTCTCAAACCATTTCAACGATGCCTACCTCAACGCATCGCTCAGTGGCAAAGCTGCCCCGATCAAATCCGCTTTGCTGGACCAGTCTGTGATTGCCGGATTGGGCAATATCTATGTCTGTGAAGCGCTGTTTCGCGCCGGTATAAGCCCGCGTCGCAAAGCCCAATCGGTCGCTGGCAAACGGGCCGAACGACTAACGCCGGCCATCAATGATGTGATCGCCGAAGCGATCGCGGCGGGTGGATCTTCCATATCTGATTTTGCCAGTGCGAGCGGCGAGCTCGGCTATTTCCAGAAACAGTTCGATGTTTATGATCGCGAGGGCGAGCCCTGCAATAGCTGTGGCGCCCCGATCAAACGTATCGTTCAATCTGGGCGCTCAAGCTTTTTCTGCAGCACCTGTCAGCGTTGAGCGCTACCCATTACGCCAGAGGCGCTCCCACCATCTGTTTTTTGGTCTCGGCTCAGTGATCCCCACGGCCGCGGCAGAGAATCCACCATCTGCCATTTTCTGCTTGATCTCTTCAAGTTCCCAGCCCGTAAGTTTTGCGAGGCTTTCGGCTTCCTCATCCCAACGCTCGACCAGCGTTTCAGCATATTCGCCCGCCGCTTCGCACTGGCCATAGTCGCCGCGCCAAGGATGCCGCAGAACATAGCGCCCCTGATAGTTTTCGCGATCACCCGTGACCTGGAAATTCAAGTCTTCCGGGAACGTTTTGCTATCATACCGCACATGCAAGCGCGTCACGAAGGCATCAACGGGCTGTGGTCCCCCAAAACCAGGCCGCGGCATTGGCACAATCTCGTCGCCCCGTTCATCCAGCCACATGACGCCAAGCTCGCGAAGCTCCGATTGTGACAGGGGATTGGCCGCGCACGGGTCGCACCATGACATGTCCCAGGCATATTCCATGAATACCGCCTTGCCATTTTCCTGCTCCGTCTGGTGTTCGAACATGGCTTTATAAAACGCGCCAAACTCATCCTTCACAAAAATCGGCACATCCATGTTCGAGGGCAGTTTGACGGTCTTGTAATTGGTCGTCTCAACCCGACCCTCGCGGGTGATCGCGAAGACAAAGAGTTCCTGTTTGCCCTCCGCATTCACCGTGCCGAGACGAATCGGAAGCATGAAGTCTTCGTCTTCATAGGCCACTTGAATGGGACGCAGAACTGAGGATCCAGTGTGACGGTCAAGGTTCACCTTTGCGACGAAGAATTTCATGCCGCGCTTGAGATAGGCGCCAACCACATCTTCGGCGCCATCGGGGATGCGATAGCCTTCCTGATTGAGCCAGGTGATGAGGCCATCGCTCTCCTCGGCAGAGAGGATGAGGATATCGTACTCACCCACCTCATATTCCGCCTCGATTGTGACGCCTAAGTCTTCTGGAGCCATTCCGGCATCTTCCATCATCATCGCTTCAGGTGGCGCCGATGCCGTCGCCATTTCCATCCGGTAGCGCTGCAGATCGCAGGGGTTTTCATCGTAATATTCGACCAGACGCGGCGCGGTGTATTCATCGAGATGATCGACCAGTCCGGGATTGGCGACATTGATCTGTCCGCGCTCCGGCACATCGACCACGGGGATAACCATGGCAAACTCACTCGGCTCACCTCGATAGTCCGAGGCCATGGTCACAACGGTTCGCGCATCATCGCGCACCAGCACCACTTTCGAGGCATCGTTGAACAGATCTGTATCCGCTTTCGCGACATAGAAGCCGCAAAAGGCGGAGGCGGCGGGCGCGCTAAGAACGAACGAGCTGAGGCCGAGAGCGCACGCCCCCGCGAGATGTTTCAGGGTCATGTTTCGGGTCCTTTTTGGAGATCCATTCAAATCGTTTTGCTGGCAGCAAGTGATCAAGAATGGGAGAGAGGATGGCGAGCCCGGCCAGGGCATAGAGCATAGCGCCGCGAATGTGATACTCCCAGCTGAGCCAGGCCGCGACCGCGGCAACCGCGAGAGCGAAGATCAGGCGAGCCAGGCGTGAGTCAGGCGTTGAACGAGGGTCAGTGATCATGAAGAAGGCAAAAACGAGAAGCGCGCCCGATTGCATCTGATGGATCGGGATCGCCATAGGGTCGCCAAGGTAAAGCGCGCGACCGAACAGCATACTGGCGAAGCCGATCAGAAATCCAAGGGCAATATCCAGACGTTTGGCGCTGGACAAAACCAGCGCGGCAAACCCGATCGCGAAGGCTGCGAAAATGGGCGCCTGCCCCCATTGGCCGGGCGATACCCAGGCGGCACTTCCACCGATCAGGCTGACGATTACGATGCCGATACAGGCCGGGTTGAAAATGTGCTTGCCGCGATAGCGGATTAGAAATTTTGCTGTGACGCCGACAATGCCAGCGGCGAGCCAGAACCAAAGCGAATTGGCGCGCAGCAGGATCGACAAAGACAATGAAGTGATCAGCGCAGACTTCCACTGAAAGCCGGCAAACCAGCCGATCAATCCGGCTTCCAAATTTGAGGCCCGCCAATGGCTGCCCGAGCCAGCATTGCGCTTCGCCATGCGGGCATTGAACCAGACTGTTCCAGCAACCTGCGCAAACATCGCCCCAACAATCGCGGCAAGCAAAGCCAGCGGCCTCGCGCCGAAATCACTTGTCGTCAGAGAGATTGCGAAGAGTCCCGAGAGCGCCAGGATTTGCCAGTGCCTGGCATCCTGATTGACGGCTTGAAACAGCCTCAAGCTGTGCGTCCTCACTCCCATAGCGAGATTAAAACACACCAAATGCGGGCAAATTGGGGCACTTGGATTACAGCTCCGCGACACACACGCCCATAGCCCTTTAAGACTTATCGGCTTAGATGAGCATTATGAGCGATCAAGATACTGTTTCTTTTGGGTTTGAAACCGTCACGCCGGACGAGAAAGTCGACCGGGTCAAAGGCGTCTTTCGCTCGGTCGCATCCAAATACGACGTAATGAATGATTTCATGTCGGTGGGCATTCACCGATTGTGGAAGCATGACACGATGAACCGCGTAAACCCGCAACCCGGCGAGAAACATCTCGACGTCGCTGGCGGCACTGGCGAACTGGCACGCGCCTTTCTCACGCTTGCGGATGCAGCCGGAAAACGGCGCGGCGATACACGTGAAGCCACCGCCATTGTGTGTGATATCAATGATGCGATGCTGGAAGCCGGCAAGGCTCGCGATGACAATGCCAAATGGGGCGATCGCTTAGACTGGGTCTGCGCAGATGGCACCGCCCTGCCCTATCCCGATCGGTCATTTGATGCGGTTACGATCAGTTTCGGGATCCGCAACTTTGCCGATCGTGTCGCGGGCCTGAAAGAGTTTCGCCGGGTGCTGAAGCCGGGCGGCCGCGTTGCCGTTCTGGAATTTAGTCAGATGACCGCGCCGATGTTGCAAAAGGCCTACGACACTTACAGTTTCAATGTCATTCCCGAGGTCGGCAAACTGGTGACAGGGGATCGTGATAGCTATCAATACCTCGTTGAGAGCATCCGCCAGTTTCCGGATCAGGAGACATTCAAAGCCGAAGTGGAATCTGCGGGCTTCTCGAACGTCTCTGTAACCAATTTCTCGGGCGGCATTGCGGCGCTCCATTTTGGCTGGGCGATCTGATCCATGTTCAAGGCAATCACAGATTATGCTCGGCTCTTGCGCGCAGGTACGGCGCTCGCTCGGCATGATGTTATTCTGCCGGGCGAATATCATGATCGACTACCGGTCCCCGCAAAAATTGCCGGCAAAACCCTGCGCCTTTTTGGCGGCGGCGCCAAAGGCCGCCCCGGTGAACGCCTCGCCACGGCGTTGGAGAAACTGGGGCCAGCCTATATCAAGCTCGGACAGTTCCTCGCCACCCGCCCCGATGTTTTTGGGGTCGAGACCACGACCGACCTGTCTCGTCTGAAGGACAAACTGCCGCCATTCTCCATGAAGGCGGCGAAAAATGCGCTGGCCGAAGAGTTTGGACAGGATCAGGCAGACCATTTATTCCCGGAACTGTCGGAGCCCATCGCCGCAGCGTCGCTCGCGCAGGTGCACCGGCTTCGGACAGAGAGCGGATCGAAAGCGGTCAAGATTTTGCGGCCGGGCGTAGAAACGATGATCTCGCGGGAGCTGCGCGCCATGCAACGCGCCGCCAGAACGGTCGAACGCGTGAATGTCGAAAGCCGCCGACTCAAACCGATCGCGTTCACTGAAACGGTCGCAAGCTCCATGGAAAAAGAGCTCGACTTACGCCTCGAAGCGGGCGGCGCAGATGAAATGCGCGAGCTCTCTTTCAAAGCCGGGTATTATCATATTCCCGAAGTCGATTGGGAACGCTCTGGCAAGCGCATTCTGACGACCGAGTGGATTGACGGCAAGCCTCTCACCGATCCTGAGGCAGCGGATACGGCGAGTGTTGATCGCGCGACGCTTGCGAATATGGTCACGCGCGGCTTCCTGGATCATGCGATCAATCATGGTGTGTTCCACGCGGATATGCATGAAGGCAATATGATCGTTACGCCAGACGGTCGCCTCACGCTGGTTGATTTCGGCATTATCGGTCGGATTGGCTTAAACGAGCGCAGATTCCTCGCAGAAATTCTCTGGGGTTTCTTGCGGCGGGATTATCATCGGATCGCCGAAGTCCATTTCGAAGCGGGTTATGTGCCGCCCGATAAGTCGGTTGGCGATTTCGCTCAGGCCTTGCGCAGCGTCGGTGAGCCCATTCACGGAAAGTCTGCGAGTGACGTTTCGATGGGACGTCTCTTATTGCAGCTGCTCGATTTCACACACACATTTGGGATGCAATTACGACCGGAACTCGTACTGCTGCAGAAAACCATGGTTCAGGTGGAAGGTGTCGCGCGCGGGATTGATCCAAACCATGACATTTGGGCCGCAGCCGAGCCCATCGTCAAAGACTGGATCAGCCAGAATCTCGGGCCGGCTGGTGCAGCTAAACTCGTTGCTCAAAATGTCAAAGACGTCACGGACCGGCTGAAGCGTCTGCCAGAAGTAATGGATCAAATCGAAGCAAATCTGAATGCTCCGGACCCTGGTCCTTTGCCGCGCGAGCGCTTCGCGCCCTGGTGGGGTTGGTTCGGTCTCATTTTGGCTTTAGTCGCTGCCATGGTCGCGATCGTTTACTCAGGTTGAGGATCTCGCGGCAGGAATAGGACAAATCTCGTCCCGGAGGGTCCGGTTTCCCCGAGTTCCAAATCGCCGCCCATGGCACGCGCGAGATCACGCGACAGCGCCAAACCGAGTCCAGTCCCATCGCGTCGGGTTGAACCTGCAAACGGCTTGAAGAGATTGTCTTTGGCTTGCGCTGGCAACCCGGGGCCCGCGTCGACCACACTCAGCGCCACACCGTCATATCCAACCGAAATCGTTCCGGATCCCCCCATGGCTTCAGCGGCGTTGCGGATGAGATTGGCGCATATACGGTGCAAATGATCCTGATCGGCTTTAGCTTCCGCATCAAGGGCCACCTCATTCAAAAACTCGATATCAGAATGCGCAGAAAGCGCTTCGTCAGCTGCCTCCGTCACAACATCAAACAGGCGGACCGGATGAATTTTGGCCTCCGGTGCGGATGAACGACCATATTTTAAGGTGTCGCTGGCGAGATTGATGGCGCGCTCCAATGCGCGCTCCAGACGCGGCAAACTTTTCGCGACGCGTGGATCTTCCGACCGGGACAAGGTGTCCGACACAAGCTGCGCCGTCGCCAGTGAATTGCGCAGATCATGGTTGATCTTGGCAACAGCTTCGCCGAGCTGCGCCAGCCTTTCGCGCTGACGAAAGGCGCCGGAAACGGCTTCTTCCATATCAGACAGGGCGTTTTGCGCCCGCCCGATCTCATCACGTCTTGGCGTCGGTGAAAGTCGTCTCTGCCAGCTGCCTGGGTCTTCACCGATCTGTTCAACCGATTGCGTGACGCGCCGGATCGGACGTACCACGGTCAGGATGAGCATCAGATAAATCAGGCCACCGGTAAAAATCGAAATGATCAGTGAGAGGCCCAAAATGTTGAGCGCATACTCGTCCATCACGGTTCGTAACTCGGTTTCATCAACCACGACCTCAATCACCCGGCCTGGGCGCGAGCCAGCTGCTCGAATGATCAAAAACCGGTCCCGAGGCGCGAAAAACGTGCTGATCGTATCCCCGACTTCAGACAGGTCGGGCGTCTGATCGAAAAGGATAATTTGCCGGGTACAGCAGATTTCCCGCCCCGGATTGAGGATCATATCGCGCCGCTCATCATAGAGTTCGGCAACAGCCAGAACCATCGCACTGTCGAGCAGTTCCTGTTCTAGCTCAGAGGATACCATACGAGATGGCGCGGCTTCCAGCGCCAACGCGGCCAGGCGGCCCGCATTGATTTGCTCTTCCAGCCAGTCATTGCGTTCGCGGGTGGCACTCGGCACGAAAATCATCGCCTCGACCAGCA